>JAUILX010000037.1 GCA_030433395.1 Chlamydiia bacterium | reverse complement strand
GACCTTTAGAAATTGATTGAGCGAAGCAGTAATAAGCCATATCTGGGCGGCCCCAAGGACCATAAGCTGTAAAAAACCTTAGGCCTGTAACCGGAATCTGATAAAGGTTGTTATAGGAAAAGGCCATGAGCTCATTGGCTTTTTTGGTCGCCCCATAAAGATTAGAAGGACAATCTGTTGGATCGCTCTCAGAAAAAGGTTGTTTTTTGTTGAGGCCGTAAACTGATGACGATGATGCATAAGTTAATTTAAGATCTAGCGCCCGGCATGTTTCTAGAATTTGACCAAACCCATCCAAGTTATTATCCAGGTATTTTTGTGGGTGAGTCAATGATGCTCTAACGCCTGGCTGTGCGGCCAGGTGGACAAGGTGGGTTGATTGATGCGATTGAATGGTTGTTTGAAGCTTTTTAAGATCTCGAATGTCAAATTCGTGAACTGGGACCTGAGAAGCTGCTAGCTCTTTTGCCCGGTTGCGCTTAAGCGAAATATCATAGTAGGGGCTGAAATGATCACACCCAGCAACGTCATAACCATATGCTTGCAAGTGTTTAGAGAGATGAAAGCCGATGAACCCAGCAATGCCAGTGATAAATATTTTTTTCATGCACTCACCATTGTATCACATTTTGATAAAAATAGGATATTGAGTATAGTTCAGTTTTTGGTCTAATGAGGAGTTTAGATGAAAATTTTAGTTACTGGTGGAGCGGGCTTTTTAGGATCCCATCTGGCAAAAAAATTGTTGGATTTAGGGCATTCTGTCATAGTACTCGATAATTTATCCACTGGTTCTATAGATAACATTGCAGCTCTTTTGGATCATTCACAATTCACGTTTATAGAAGGGGATATCTGTGATCCCATCGATGTTGACGTAGATCAGATTTATAATTTGGCTTGTCCTGCATCTCCTATTCACTATCAAAGAGATCCAATTCAGACATTGAAGACAAATACTGCAGGAATTTTTCAAGTCTTAGAGCTAGCTAGAATTTGTAATGCCAGTATTTTACAAGCTTCGACAAGTGAAGTTTATGGAGATCCGCAGGTCCACCCTCAACCTGAAGATTATTGGGGACACGTTAATCCAAATGGGCCGCGCGCCTGTTATGACGAAGGCAAGCGACTCGCAGAAACACTTTTTTTCGAATATCATCGAAGGCAAGGTGTTTCAATTAAAATTGCTCGTATTTTCAATACTTACGGACCTCGCATGCATCCTGAAGATGGGCGTGTCGTATCCAATTTCATTGTCCAAGCTTTGCAAGGTAGAGATTTAACATTGTATGGTGATGGTTTGCAAACCCGCTCTTTTTGCTATGTCGATGATATGATTGCCGGTTTGATGGTGCTAATGAACTCACCGATTGAGGTAACAGGTCCAGTTAACTTGGGTAATCCCCATGAATTTACTGTAAAAGATCTAGCAGAGCAAATTTTAGAGATCACAGGGTCTCAATCAGAGCTATGCTATGAGCCCTTGCCTGTAGATGATCCAAAGATGCGAAAGCCCAATATTGAGCAAGCCCATACCTTGTTAAATTGGCAGCCGCAAGTTCATTTAAACAAAGGGCTCAAGCAGACAATTGCCTATTTTAGTGACTGCTTGTCTGATTTAACTCGCGCCATTTCTTAACCATAAGAGCGGCCACAGGCGCAGCTTCTTTTCCATAATCTGCAAATCTTTGTAAGACAACTACCACAAGCTCAGGCTTTGTAAAGCCAGGATAATTTGGATCAAAGGCGATGCCTCCAAACCAGGCATGTTTACAGGTAATGGGGCGGCTTTCTTTCTCTAGTGTTGGATGGTAGCGGAATTCTGCCGTCGATGTTTTGCCGCAGAGCGTATGCTGAACGCTTTTGTAGGCATCCATCCAGCCCTTATGGTGGTAAAGGGCCTTGATGCGATTCGGACGCGCTGAGCCCATCTCTCCGTTAACAACACGGTAAAGGCTATCGAGTATTAGCTCGCGCATTGATGGCGGTAGAAAAAGCTCGCGCAATAGATGGGCATCAGGTGTTTGATCAGCTGTCGCTGCTTGAAGCTGAAGTGTTTTTGTGAACAGGGGAAATTGGATTCCCAGTGACTGTAAGGTGTTTTGAAAGGGGTACGGAGAGGAGAGATCAAAAAGGTTGCTTGAAAGGCTGAGCTTTGGCCCCTGTATTTGTTTTAAGATACGGGGTTTCATAATTTTTCCATTGTTTGCAATTGCTGACATCATCAGAGCTGTTTGCAAAGGCGTTCCATCAAAGGCATGTTGGCCTATGGCAAACGAATAGAGGCCTGTGCGGTTATCCATTAGATCTGTTGGAAGAGTGCCGCGAAATTCGCCTGGTAAATCGATACCACTAAGAGAGCCAAAACCAAGTTCTTTTGCTGCATCATAGAGTTGCTGGGGAGAGGTTAGTCCATCACCTGCTAGAATAGAAAAATAAACGTTGCTTGAGCGCTCCATCGCCGTTTTTAAATCGACTTTTCCAATATACCCGTGACTGCGGGGAACTCGCCCTCCCTTGTAAAGCCGGGGAATTTTGTCTCCATTTAGAAAATGGCCAAGAATGTTGCCGGGGCGTGTTTCGTCAAACAATGTTAAAGGATTGGGATTTGTGCCAGCGGTCTTTTCGTAGTGTTCTTTTAGCCCTGCGTAGGCGGTGGCAATTTTAAAGACGGATCCCGGTGGCGCTGATTGCTGATATACATGCGACTTGCCATAGCCGAAGGAAGAAGGGGGGTAAAAGGCGGCTGCAAGATGTTTGAGCTGGCTGACTCCATTTTCTGATTTAACGAGCCGATACTTCCCATAAAGAGGTTCAGTCAGATCGTGAAATGGGACTAGAGTCTGCAAGTAAGCATGGCAAGTTTGGGCCGGCAATTGCCTTAGGTGCTGACGCAAAATATTTAAGGGGTGCAGGTCTTCATCTTTTAATTGCTCAGTGTAAAGCTTAAGGTGATCACAAAGCTCATCATCTGAATTACGTACAAGTGCATCCAAAAGAGCAAAACGCAACTTATTCCAGAATTGGGTAAACTGGGCATTTTCTTCCTTTAGCAAATAGTCGAGATAGGGTTTTGCAAAACGGTTGTTTTTTCTTTCTTGAGCGCGCTTTTCTTTAAGGTAGTCTTGAAAATGGGCTTGTCTCCATGCAGCAAAATCATGCGTATGAAACAAAGACTGCGCCTTTGGCTTGAGCTTTGCTAGCAATGTTGCTGCTGCCTGATTGAGCTGGCGTTGTTCACCAAGGGTTAGTGTGGGTAAAGAGTCTATGATATCTGAAGTAAATTTTTTTCGATCTGCATTTAGTCGGAGCAGATCAAGAAATAAAAGCTTGTCTTCATTATGAGGAATGGGTTTTAGATAGGGGTCTAGACTTGCTTTGAGTTTGGCGCTCGCTTCATGAGAATGCAGTTGCTGCACGACAGAGGCATTGACTGAATCATTTGGGTAGAGAGCATTGATCAGGCATGCAACGGAGCCTTGTCCTGAAAAATGTAGTAACAAATCTAAAGCTTCCTGGATCTTAATAGATTGTTGGAGCGTTTTGACCATGCCAAGTTGATGGCGTAAAGAGCTGTTTTTAGTCAGAATACAATCGAGATAGCGCTCCCACGTCAGTGACTTTGACAGAATCGAGCTAAGTTTTTGCTCTTTTTCAAGAAAAGAAATTCCATCCCAGATGTTGCCAATATAGGTGGGCGTTTCAAGCCATTGGGAGATTTTTGGGTCCCTTTGAACAAAATCATTGCTGTCAAAGCGTGGATAGCTGGCACAAGCAATCACCTCTCCAGTTAGCGGGTCCAAAGCTACAATCGCACCGCCCTTAATGAAAGGCCCACTCAGTAAGTCATGCTCTTTCCCAGCTTTTGCAAAATTATCATCGCGCGTTTTCTCAGTTGTTGCTAAAAGCTCTTCTGCATAGGCTTGCAACTCAGCTGAGATGGAAAGTGTGAGGCTTTTTCCAGGCAAGGGATCCTGGCTTCCATGCAGTTTACGCAAAGTCTTGCCCCGCACATCGACTTCAATCACCTGCTGACCGCTGATGCCTCGAAGTTCGCTATCGTAGGCTTGTTCGATCCCACCCTTTCCAATCAGAGCATTAATGGTGTAAGTTTGCTGCGTTAAAGTTTCAAAGCGCTCTTTTACAGCCTTGGCCGTTTTGTATCCTTTGGGGAGCACAGCTGGCAAGCCTTCTTCACGAGCCTTAAGAAACTGCTTAAGTGACTCTAATTCTCGTCCGACTGAGCTGTACTGTCTATCACTGATCGCTCCTAAGTAGCCGATGACGTGGCTTCCAACCTTAGCTTGCGGGTAGCATCTTTTAGAGCTGCATTCTGCAATTAGCCCTGGGTAGTGTCGCTCTTGCATTTTTAATCTAGCGTATGTTTTTTCATCAATGCCAGCTTTTAAAACATATGGGGTATTAGGAAAAATAGCAGCTCTGGAGTAAACGCGATCTTCGATGTCCTGGATATTTAGATCAAGTTCTTTAGCCAGCATAGTGCTCAAAGTTTCAATGTATTCCTTACGTGCATAGATTTTACAGCGTTTGCCAGATTCATCTTTTGACCAGCGGACATAGGGAATGTCTCTAATTGGGCTATAGCAAATGGCTGCATTAAACTGGGTTCGATTGATTGCTAGAGGGAGACCGAAGCGGTCGTAGATTGCACCCCGAGTGGGCTGCTGAGTAAAAACGCGCTCGCGGGGAGCGCGAGCACGCTTGACATGTTTTGCCCTAGCAGATGTTTGCAGGTACCATACACGCACAAAGATCAAAAGCAAGCTCACTGTGATTAGATAAAGGACGCGATTTGCTTTGCGCGGTATGTCTTTTGCATTCATCTATATAAAACAAGCTCCCTGTTTTGGCGAATCAATCGAGATTTTTGTTGCATATACTGTTTCTGAATTTCTACAACATTTTTCTCATGTTTTCCAGGTAATTTATAACATTCTGAAGCAAGCATTTGCAAAAACTTTTCCCAGCGCAGAACTTTTGACATAGGAATAATCATAGATTGAATCACTTCAAACTGGTTTGCTAGCTCTTGATTGTGTGCATCTACACAGGCCTGATGCATCTGCCGGACCATCTCAAGGTCTAAGGTGGTAACAAGCTTTGCAGCCTCGTTGAGGTCAATTGATTTCTCCCGCATATAACTACCATTAAAAAGAAGTTGTGTTACAAAAAATTCCTCATCAATTTCGATCAGCGCTTTTTCTAGCTCTGACGTATTTTCTTGGGGCATATTTCTTAAACTTGATAGTGTTTGCAGCGCCGTTGATTGGGCCTCAGAAATCTTAAATGTTCCTAAACATGTTAATAATGGCTCAAAGAAAGTCTCGGTGTTTTCTTCGATTAATGAGATGAATTTTTCTCCTCTTTCAAGCTGAAGCTCTAAAATAGACGAGGGGAAATCAACAAAGTAGTCAAGAGAGGGTCTGCCAAAATAAAAACGGCTAGTCTTATAAAGATTCTTTCTATGTACAAGGAGGTTTTTATGAGCTGTATTATTTAGCTCCTTTAGATAAGCTGTGTGTTGCCCTTCTAAAAAGGTCTTATAATCTCCATTTTCAAATTGATCTAAAAGATGATCCAATTCTGAAATTTCTTCCAAATATTTTCGAAAGGCTTTTGCAGCAGTTGGGCGATTTGCCATCATTTTTGCACGTCTTTCAGCGCAGCCAGCACAGCCAGCTCCATGCAATGCTAAGGTGCTTGAGACCATCAACAGTACTAGTAATTTTTTCATAAATCCTCCATGTGGTTAAAATAGTTTTATGTTAAAAAATCTTTTAAATTTTTGCACGAAAAAAATGAATGTTGAAACTTATAGATAGGTTTACCTACAATCGATTCCGAAATGTCATTCATAGGAGAGCATAACATGTCAAATATCCACCCAATTGATTCCTCGAAGTACACAGAAAACCTTTACATCACACAAAATAATGCGACGATTTACGCTGTTTCCAGCTTGGCTGTCAGTGCGTTATTTGCGATTGGCTATGCCTTTGCAAAAGGTGCCCTACAAAAAAACTATGCCTTTTCAGCAGCAGCGGTCTGCATTGGAGCTGCGGCTATAAGCCTCTATCGCGTGAGCGGTATCACAATCCTAAGGGACCATGAATACAAATGTGTCACCGTTAATAAGGATGAGAACAGAGCCATCTTCGAAAACGGCGTTGGGAATACTCTTGTCGTAGAGTCACGAGAAGTATTTAATTTTCAGGTAGGAAAAGTCTACTTGATCAACCGAGATGCTAGTGACAATAACATCTATGAATTGATTTCAAAGGCATCTGGAGAACGAATCAAAGCTCAAAAAATGATTGTTCCAACAAGGCATGAAAATCCCCCCTTAAAATTTAAAATGGCAACAGTCAGCCACATTAATACGGAGACAGGCCATATCATGTTAGCTATCAAAATACCAGAAGATAGTAGCGAAGAGGCAAAGGCTCTTGGAGGATCGATAACGGGGCTTTTCCAAGTATGTGAAATGAGTTCAAAAGACGAGGCTAAGAACTATCGCGCCAGAGAGATTCTCAAAAAAATATCCCTAGGCACTGTATATTTCTTGGTTCAACTGAGTGAGAAAGAGCAATATTTCCTTTTACCCTTGTATAGTAAGAACCTTATTGATGGTATCACTCTTGAAGTAAGAAAACCCAAAGAAGAGACCCCTTTTATTGATTTGTCATCGTCGACTACCTCAAGAGTTTTTCAATCTAGTGCATTTAGAGACGATTCAAGATGGGATGTACCGGTTTAATCATTAGTAATTTTTTGAAAAAAATGAGACTTGGCAAAAAAGAGGCAAATAAGCGACAATCGTGTCAGGTGTGCGCCTGTAGTTCAATGGTAGAACAATAGCCTTCCAAGCTATTAGTGTCAGTTCGATTCTGATCAGGCGCTTTTTCCTTTTTCAAAAACGTGAGGTCTGCTATACTTTAGTGCTAAAGCAGGTCTTTAAGGAAAAGGCCGCCAGGAAACTAAAGAGACAAGAGGTAGATTTGGCTAACCAATCGAAAAAAGAAGTAACTGTAAAAGACCTTATTGAAAGCGGAGCCCATTTCGGCCACCAGCGTCAGCGATGGAACCCTAAAATGAAGCGCTTCATCTTTGAAGAACGTGGTGGTATTTATATCATCGACCTAGCTAAAACAGTTCAACAACTGCGCAAAAGCATCGAAGTTGTAAAAGATGTTATCGATAGCAAGCAAAGCGTTTTGTTTGTAGGAACAAAGAAGCAAGCTTCTAGCGTAGTGAGAGAATGTGCTGAGAGCTGCGGTGAGTTTTACGTTTGTGAGAGATGGCTGGGTGGCATGTTAACCAACCTATCTACGATCCGCAAATCTGTAAAAACACTCGAGCGCATCGAAAAACGTATTGCCTCAGGTGGCGATGGACTAACTAAGAAAGAATTGTCTGAGCTCACTAAGGAGCAAGAGAAGCTTAACCGAAACCTATCTGGTATTCGCGCTATGCGCAAGCCTCCGGGCCTTGTCATTGTTGTTGATCCAAGCAAAGAGCATATTGCAATCGCAGAGGCTAACAAACTTGGCATTCCAGTTATGGCACTTGTCGATACAAATTGTGATCCAGACCCGATTGATTATGTGATTCCATGCAATGATGATGCACTAAAAAGCATCAAGCTTGTTCTTTCTGCTTTAGCAGGTGCAATTGAGAGCGTGAAAACAGCGGCTAGACCAGCTGTTGCAGACAAAGAAGCAAAATCAGAAGCAGAGGATAAGGGCAATGAGTAAAATTACAGCTGACATGGTAAAGACATTGCGCGAGCGTACAGGCGTTGGCATGAGCAAATGTAAAGAAGCTCTCGATGAATCTGCTGGCGACATGGAAAAAGCCATTGAGTATTTACGCAAAAAAGGAATGGCTACCGCCGTTAAAAAAGGTGGACGAGAAGCCAATGAAGGACTCGTTGGTTCTTGCGAAAATGATGAGGCCGTTGTGCTTCTTGAGCTTAACGCTGAAACTGACTTTGTTGTGCAAAACGAAAAGTTCAAAGACTTTCTAGATGTTTTGTGCAAAGAAGCTCTCAAATCAAATCCAAATGATGTTGAAAGCTTCATGAAGCAACCCCTTTCAGACCGACCCGGCATCTCGATTGAAGAGGCGCGCGCAGAACTCGTTTTGAGCCTTGGTGAAAACATCTTAGTGAAGCGTCTAGAAGTGATCAAGAAACAAGCTGGAAGCTCTTATGGCGTCTACTCTCATATGGGTGGCAAAATTGTCGTTATGATTGAGCTTGGTGGTGATACCGATCAAGGACCTCTTGCAAAAGATATCGCTATGCATACAGCTGCCGAAGCTCCTGAATATTTAAGGCCTGCAGATGTGCCTGAAGACATTGTTGCACGTGAAAAAGACATTGCTAAAACACAAATTGGCAAGAAACCTGAAAACGTGATCGATAAGATCTTAGAAGGTAAAATGAAGAGCTTTTACGAGCAAACTTGCTTAGTTTGTCAAAAATTTGTAAAAGATCAGAGCATCACAGTTGAGAAACTCCTTGAAGAAGCTTCAAGTAAAACATCTCAACCCTTGACAATCACACGGTTTGCCAGATGGCAAGTTGGTGCTGCTTAAAGAGGAGG
>JAUILX010000194.1 GCA_030433395.1 Chlamydiia bacterium | reverse complement strand
TGGTAACCGCTTTTGGCTTACCCAAATGCTTGATTAGTTCAAGAGCTTGTCAAGCTGAAGGACGTAGTCACGGTGGGATGGGAGGTGGTCGTGATCACCTCCTTCTATTGAAATAAGACGAGCTTTGGTCTTATCTTTGACGTGCTTTAACAGGCGAGTTGCGCTGTGGTGGGGTATGAGCTTATCTTTGGTTCCATGAAAAATATTGATGGGGCACGAAACTTTTTCAATGAGGTTGTCAGTACGAAGGTGGTATTTGAGCAACAAGGAAGTGATAAAGCTTGGTATGTAAGAGGTTGTATACACAGCCATATCTAACATGCTGTAATAGGGACATTCTAATATGAGCTGTTTTGGATTGTGGCTGGCTGCAACGTGTGTAGCAAGACCAGTTCCAAAGGACATGCCGTAAACAGTGATTTGATCTTCATCGTGGTATTGGCGCAGGTAGTCGTAAGAAGCATCCGCATCTTTAAAAAGGGCTTTTTCTGATAAAGGCCCAACGGACTTACCAAAGCCTCTATAGTCTACAACAAATACGCTGTAGCCACGAGCGATGAAGTCATCGGGGTGAGCGCCTCTTTTTTTGGAGCCTAAATTCCAGCCGCGGCCGTGAAAATAGAGCACGACGCCTTTGGGATTTTGAGTGTGAAAGTGGAGTCCGTGAATGGTGGCATCTTTATCAGTACGTATAAAAACTTCTTCAAAGGGGTAGGGGTAGAGGGAATCAAAAGCAAAGTCTTGGGGCAATGTTTCGGCTCTAAAAATTGCTTTATCTTGAGTCGTATAGACATCTGCAACTTTAAAGCTGAAGAGAGCCAGAGCGAGGGTAGTAGTAAAGTAGATGATTTTCTTCATTTTAATAAAATATAACCCAATTGTTCCATAATGCTGAATTCATTGTCCATCTCTGTGATATGTACTATACGATTATTTTGAATCGAGAAGATGGCAAATTGACGAATTTGGACAGGTTTTCCAGTGGGCTCAATTCCTAAAAAAGGCCCTTTTTGCGTGCCAGAATAAGCTACATAGGCAAAAACGCGGTTTTTTTCTGCGATGAGTTCAATGACTTGAATTGATAGATCTGGGAAAGCGTCATGCATTGCCTGGCAGCGCACTTTTTGGTTTTTACTCATGGTTGGGTGGAGGTAGAAGCTACTATCATAGATGGCATTGGCGTTGACAACCCCGTATTTTGGGGATAGGGTTTTTAAAAGCTCTGAGGTGTTGTCTTCTTGAAAGGCTTTGTAGTAACGCTGCACAATCAATTTGTTATCGTTAACAACATCGGATCCGTGAGGAGTGAAAATTGTTGTTGCTGTTGGCTCGATCTCTTCTGCGCAAAGAGATGCGCTAGCTAAAAGTAAAATGGTTAGAGCTTTGTATATCATTCTCCAGCCCCGGTTGTTGTGTTCAGTAGCTCGCTTTCTGGAAACTCATTAGCTCCAAAGAGCTCTTTTAAGCCGCCGAAAACTCCGCCGCTTGACTGGCTTGGGTTAAATATACCTTGGATCATGTTTTGAATGCCTTCGCGATTAAATACTTCTTGCAGCATGGATCCAATAACTTGATTGGTAATAGCTGCAATCGGTAAGCCGCTTTCAGAGCTAACGTTACTCAATTCCATGCGTTTAATTCCTTTTAAGCGCTTTGGAGGCTGGCTTGGG
>JAUILX010000036.1 GCA_030433395.1 Chlamydiia bacterium | reverse complement strand
TTGGGCTGATCAGCTAGGCTGTAGCGCGATAAGAGCTCATGTGATGAGGGGTAAGAAAGGCGTCTTTGTAGCATTTCGGGATAGGCAGGGAGTGTGCGCAGATTATCGAATAGCTTTTGGGCATACCATAGATCTAGGGCTTTTTGGCGAGGCATGGTGCGAAAAACGCGCAGCCACTGGGCTTCAAAGGCGCGGCGAAGGGGTTTTTGTTCGTCGGGGATCCCTGGATGGGTACTGATGAGAATGAGTCCGGCAAATTTGTCTGGAGCCTCGGCAGCAAGCGTTAGGGCAACGCGCCCTCCCATTGAATAGCCGACAAGGATGGACCCTTCTGTGACTTTGATGTCTTCTAAGCTGGGTGCTGTGAAGGGGTGGGAGAAGTCGGTGGTTATTGGATCCCAGTCCTGGGGACAGCCGAGAAAGCCATGCAGAAAAGTAAAGCTAGGAGCTTGCATAAGCGGGGAAGGGACTCATTTTTTGAGAAGCATTTGTGCCTGCTAGCTCGTCTATGAGCTGGCGATGCAGCGCGTAGTTATCTCGCCTGTCGGTTGTGATTTCAATGAGTGTGGCTCCAACGCCGGCTAGTGCTTCGTGAATAAGATCATGCAGTGTGCTGATGGCTTTGGGGTTTTCATATTTGAGGTTGAAGCTTTGTGCGAGCTGTTTGAAGGTGAGTGTGTGGCGAGCTGCAAAGTGCTCTTCAAATAATTCGCGTTTTTTTGCAATGGGCAAGAATGAAAAGATGCCGCCTCCGCTGTTATTGATGGCAAGGACAACAAAGGGATGCTTGAGGTGTTTGAGCATGGCAAGGGAGCCAATATCGTGCAATAGGGCTTGGTCGCCAAGGATGGCAAGGGTGGGGCTTTGAAGTGCGCGGCAGATGCCAGCGGCTGTTGCGATGTTGCCATCGATCCCAGAAGCTCCGCGGTTTGCAAAGAGGGGGCCGGTTGGTTTATCTGGGTAGAAAAGGGCGTCTGCGTCGCGGATGGGCATGCTATTTCCAATGAAAGCTGCTGCCGTTTGAGGTAATGTGTTGAGAAGATTGAGGGCTGATAGTTCGTTGATCGTTGATTGTTTATCTAAAAAGAGATTGAGGCGCTGGGAGACAACAGTCGAAAGTTCGCTCCAAAGATGCATCCAGCTTGATGGGCTGCGCCCTGGAAGATGGTTTAGAATGAGGTTAACGCAGGTTTGAGGATCTGCTTGAACGTGGTGTGATGCTAGGTGAAGGGGATCGAGCCTGGCGGGATTAGTTTTTATGTGGATATAGGTTTTAGGGTTGTGTTTAGCTATCCATTCTTGCACAGGTTTTGAAACAAGAGGGCCGCCAAGATGAAGAATGCCTTCAACGGGCATTTCTTCGTGCTTTGGTAAAGAGCTGATGCAAAGATCGTGGTGGCGACATAGTCCGTGTAGCGTGCCGTGGGAGCGTAGTGCAGAGTTAATATCTGCAAAGATGGGCCACTGCAGAAGGCGAGCTAGTGATTCAATGGCTTCTGTATTTTCCCACGTAGGCATTGATCCTGCAATGATCACTCCATTCTCTATCAATGAGAGGCGGTCAGCAATTTGCATCAGATCGCTTTCTGAAGGAATGGGCTGGCTTTTTGTGTAGATGGCATGAGCTCTTGAAGGGGCATTGGAAGTGGAAGGGGTGTCGGTTAGAAGGGGTTTTCGAAAAGGGCAATTGATGTGGACAGGTCCTGTGGATGCTCGAAATACAGCTTGTGCTGCAACAGAGCGCACAGCTTGGTAGTTTTGCTTTGTATGGGGTGTGTCAAAATGGTGTGACCAGGATGTGTAGCTAGAAAAGAGGTGAGTTTGATTGATGGCCTGATTGGCTCCGCAATCAATTTGGTCTTCTGGGCGGTCGGCGCTTAAAACGATAAGGGGCGTTTGTGATTGCGCTGCTTCAATAACAGAAGGAAGAAGGTTTGCAACGGCTGTTCCAGATGTGACGATGATTGCTGCGGGTGCATTTTTTGCTTTGGCATAGCCAAGAGCAGAAAAACCTAGGGCTCTTTCATCAAAGTGAACAATGGTTTCGGCTAGCGGATGCTCGGCAGCTGCAACGACAAGGGGTGTTGAGCGCGATCCTGGGGCAATAAAAAATGTGCGCACACCTTGATGGATGAGCTCTTTGATTAGTGTTTTAGCCATTTGTTCATTTAACAAACCGGAATCTTGCATAACCATGCCTCACATTTTTGATTCAACTCTTCCCACTCACTATACGGGTCCGACTCCTCGACAATACCTGTTCCAGAATAAAGATGCATCTTATTTTTTACTATGAGGGCGCAACGAATGGCGACGACCCATTCTGAGCAGTCAGGTGATGAGTAGCCGATGGGGGCTGAATAAAACCCTCGACGAAAAGTTTCAAATTTTTGGATCACTTTCTTAGCTTGGCACCAAGGGGTGCCTCCCATTGCGGGCGTAGGGTGCAGGCGGTCTAAGATGTGATGGTCGCGTATGCCATCTTTGAGTGTGCCTGATATTTTTTGATGGAGATGGTAAAGATCGTTTGTTTTTTTGTGGCCAACTGCATCTTTTTGAACATCCTCGCAAAGGTGATAGAGCTTTTCTTCGATATCAGATACAACCCAGTCAAATTCTTTACGGTCCTTTGATGAGCTTTGTAGTTGTTGTAGATCTTGGTGTGTTCCTGCTAGGGCTTCGGAGGAAAGTAGGGGTCCTTTTCGCCAAAAGAGACGCTCAGGTGTGCAGCCTAAAAAAGTTACATCGGGGTCGAGCTGGATAAGGTAGGGTATACCGCCTTTTAGATTTTTTAAAATATCAAAAGGGTCAATATCTGGAACGTCAAAGGTCATACGTCTTGCCATGACAACTTTTTCGATGAGACCTTGCTTGATCCAAGCTGTGCATTGATCGATGTTCTTGACCCATTGCTCTCGAGAGATGTCTGAGCCTTTATTCATGTCGGGACCAGCTGGAAATTGTGCTTTGCCATCATAGCTGAATTCTTCTTCATCAATGAATTCTACTTGAGGCTTCCAAAAAGTGCGAAATGGCCCATCGAACTCAATACCACCCCATGCAGATTCATTGACTGGGGGCGCTTCAAAAATCTTACTGCATCCTGCTGCAGCCCGCTTGCCGATCAGAATTTTTGGATACAGCGTTTGTTTTTTAAGCCATTTACTTGTCTGCGACATATAGATATACACTCCCGAAAAATAATGGGTTTGCTTTTGCGTAAGAAAAACCAGCATCGCGCAGCATTTTTTCGAATGCGGGCCCATGTGGATAGCTCTCGATTGTTTCGTTTAAGTATTTATATGCAGAATGGTGCTTAGAAATAAGGGCACCAATTCTGGGTAAAATATGGCGTAGGTAGAATAAATGAAGCGGACGCAGAAAGGAGTGAGTTGTAATGCCACCTTCTAGAATAATGGTGCGTCCGCCTGGCTTTAATGTGCGGTGCATCTCGCGCAGGCATGCCATCGTGTCTGTCACGTTGCGAATCCCAAAGCTCATCGTTACAACGTCAAAATGTTCATCTGTAAAGGGGACGCTGAGTGCATCTCCATAAATGAGTTCAACATGATCGTGTTTACGTAGTTTCTCTTTGCCTATTGATAACATGTCTTTTGCAAGATCGATACCGACAGCTGAATCGATATGATCTAATAGAGCAATGATCTGATCGCCAGTGCCTGTAGCCATATCTAAAAGTTTTGATTTACCCTTGGGCATGAAGCGCTTGAATTGCCTGCGCCAGCGCATGTCTTGTCCTAGGGTCATGATGCGATTAGCGCGATCGTAGGTTAAAGAAATTGCATTGAACATGCGATGAACGCCATCGCGCGAAATTGTACTCATGCCTCATATTTTAACATTATTTTGATAAAGCGTCTAGTTTTTTTCTAAGATGCGTAGGCGATCTTCTAGATCACCGACTCTGTATGTGAGGCGTTTGACTTCAGCTCTGAGCTGCTCAATTTCAGACAGTGGTTTTTCAGGAGGGGCGTAGGATTTATAAAGTAAGATAGCTTCTTCATGGCTTTTATAACGCCTGATTTCTGCTGGAGTTAGGTAAAGTCCGTGCTCAACCATGAGAGCAATGATTTTTTTATGATTTGAAGCAATGACTGCTTGAGAGACGATTTGTGGATTTAGTCCTAATTCAACTAAAACCTTTAAAAAATCGTATTGCTCTTCTTCAATGGTCTTGATGCACAAATCTTTACAATCATCTAGCTGCAGCCCGTTTTCAACAAGCGTTTTTATTGCATCAGTATCACGAAGCTGAAAAGCAATTTTACAGATGCAAAGTGGGTTAAGGCCCTCCTTAAGCAATTTGGCAAGGTAATCATAGCGCTTTTTCATAATGGCTAATGTGCCCTTAGAAATTAGGTCTAGTGGTTCACTATAGTGAAAACTTAAAGCTTGATAGGGTTCATATTTGTTGCAACCATTTGAAGGGATGATGTTAAAGCTTATATGTTTTGATGGATGATTTCGCAAAAGAGCTAGCTTTTGAGCTGCACTTTCTGGAAAATCTATGCTAGATGCATTGCGCATTTCGCTTGTAAAAAAATGAGACAGGAACTCAGTAGCTTGCTCTTGATCAAATGCAACGCGCACTCGAAGTGTGCGTAAATTTGAAGCAGTCCTCATAAATTTTAACAATTTATTCGCGCTAACATTTTGTTTTGTTTCAATGCTTAGATAAGACAATGCTTGAGTTGAGATGTTGCTTAGTGATTGCCAAATCGATGTACGGGATTTGACTTTCAGATGCAGGGCTGTGGGATTGCTTAGTGTGCCAAGGAGAGTAGAATGGCTCCACCCTGCAAAGGCTTTGATGTAGGTATAGTCATTAACGTCTTCTGGGTTTTCACGAAAATCGCAAAGGCCAATGACTCGATTAGGATCTATTTTTTTGATGAGGAGAATTTCTTTTCTGTAGGCTTGTTCGTTGCAGTATTCATTAAAAATAACGATTGCAGACTCGCCTACTCTAGCGCTAATGTTGTTTAATTTTTCAGTCGAGCCGCGCTCTTTAAGACTTTGAAAAGACTCTGCGTTTCTAAAGCTATGGGATAGCTCTTTAGAGTTGCCTGTAGCAACAGATATTGTCAGACCTCTATAAACTTTCATAGGGAGTCATCTTATCAAAAAGAAAAGAATAGAGCTATTACTTCTTGCGTTTGCGCTCGTTTTCGGTGAGGTAGCGTTTACGAATGCGGATGTTTTGAGGTGTGACCTCGATTAGCTCATCATCATTGATGAAGTCAAGGGCTTGCTCAAGGTTAAATTTTGTCGGTGCTGTTAAAACGGCTGCTTCTTCTGCGCCAGCTGTGTTGCGCACGTTGGTCATCGCTTTTTCTTTCACGATGTTGACGTTAAGGTCGTTGTCGCGGTCATGTGCTCCTACAGCTATTCTTAACCGAAGGAATTAACATTGGCTAGGGCTAGGCTTTTTCTCATAATAGGTCTTAGAAAATGTTTGATTTAAAAGAGTGCTTTTTGGATCATGAACTAGTTTAGTCACTTCAGGAGGATTTAAAATGAGCGTAGAGAGTTGCAAGCAGATTCTGTGGAAAATTTTGGGAGGAACGATTACTTGCTTGCCAGAAGAGTCTTTAATGCATATTGATGAAAAAGGTTTACAGCTAGTGATCGACAATATAAGTGAGAATGTATTTACGCGATTAGAGTTTTATAACACTTGCTTCAACACTAAAGATGTTGAACAGCTCTCACGTGCTTTGAGTTTAAACCGCTCGATCGTTTATTTAGGTTTTTCTAAAGTTGAATTCCCCAATAATGAATGCATACAAGAGATTTTTAATGCAGTGAAAGGCCTTACAAGACTAAACTCATTTGATTTTTCCCTTTGTAAAATTAAGGCGTTTACAACAGGGTCAGCTGCAGGTTTGAATGACTTGCCAGTTTTTCCAAAATTGGACTCATCAGTTAAACTCATATCCAAAAATCATTGTTTTGATAAAGGTGAGGGGCCACTTGCTCTAAATCCTTGTTGTGCAACCAGAAATAGTCTTAATTTCCCATGTTCTGAAAGTAGGAGGAAGCCTGAAAATGCTATACTAAAAGTAAGTGAAGCAGCTGGATTAAATGCAATTGACAAACTTCTTTTGCAGTACAGCAGATATGAAATAACATCTTTATCAGTCCGTTTAGTGGATCCCCGGGATCGACAGTATAAAAAAGGCTCGACTTCTTTGGTTAAATGCTGTTGGGATCCCAAATCTGCAATTCTAGATATCCAAATTTTTGACTTTAGAGAGTCCTTGCGGGTTTTAAGCAATGTTATGCCAAATTATTTCAAAAAGACACCGGTTAGATCACTAAAGTTGGTTTTAGACACTAATAACCACGACCATATTACCCGACTGCTAGATGTTGCAGCTTGCTTGAAGGATTTGAGAGAGCTTTCTGTGGCTTTTATTTTTGAGCAGAGTGTGATTAAAGAAATACATTACCTTGTTAAAGATATGCCGCTTGAAGTCTTAACACTTGGTTCTTCGGATTATGTCAGGGATCGCGTTCCAGACCTGTTTTGTTTAGAAAATATTAACTTTGCAAAAAATCTATTTAGTGATTGCAACACAATTAAGTATCTAAACTTTCATACAATGGATATATTTGGATTGAATGACGTTACTAATAGTTATAGACGATCTGAACTAGTTGCCATAAAAGGAAAGCTAGTTGACTTTGATCTATTTATTTCAAAGATATATGGATATGGGCCACTTCTAGAAGAGTTAGATTTGTCGTTTAGTAGTTTATTGTGGGGAGATAAAAGAAAGAAATTGTTTGAATGTTTAGCAGGGCTGAAAAATTTAAAAACAATTAGACTAAAAGGACCTCATTCAAACTCGGCTAAGTGGCCAGAGGGTGTAGATCTATTTTGGCAGTTTAAGAGATGGGACAAACTAGAAACACTTGTATGGTCAATTGAACTAAATAGCGACGGTTATTTACTTCAACTACTAAAATCTGTTCAGACTATGAAGGCCCTCAAACGGTTTGTCATCGACCCCCCTCTTTGTTTGTGCAATGATCCTAATCTTGAAAGGGGTGTGTACAAAGCTATAGCAAACTTTATTAGAGAGAGCTCTGTGGTAGAAAGTCTCGATATACGGATGGAACCAAACAAAGATCAAGTTAGTGAAGCTTTCCAGGATATTATTGATGGGCTAAATGGTAACTGCACACTAACAAGTTTTGTCTATTCTGAAGGAGATATTGTTTGTAATGAAATCAATCAATCCCTTCTGATTAACAGAAAAATTCAAAAATTGATGCCGGCGGATATTTATTCTCATGAACAGAGAAAGATGGTCAAACTCTTAATTGTAAAAGATCAAGCAATTAAGAGTATTCGAAAAGGTCTTCAAAGTATATTACACATTGCAGCTCAACACGACCACCCAGAATTGCTAAACTGTCTTATCTCTTATGGAGTTAGTCCAGATTTGCAAGATGAAAATGGGGATACTGCTTTGCATATTGCCTTGAGAAATGGTTTTTTTGGCTGTGCAATGGTTTTATTAAAGCTTGAGGCTGATATTGATATTAGAAACAATAATAGAGAGTGTGCACGCCATTTTATTTGGCGATCAGAGAATAAAGAAACCTATCTAAAGACTTATGAAGAGCAATTTAGTGACGATTCAGAGGATGAAAATGAATATACATATCAAGATATAAGTATATGCGATACAACAAGGCATCATGATATTTTAGAGAAAAATACGCGGGAATTATCAGGACTTGCTGATAAACCCCTTCGTGAAAATTTGGATCAATTACAAGGGTTTTCTGAGTTTTACTTGCCTCATTATAGAGGAGTTCACTTTTTTCCTTCTTTAGGAAGTAAAGGTAGGAGAAAGGAAGTTGCTAAAAAAACGGTTGTGAGTCCCATTTATGCATCTGAGGCAACACAAGCTGGCTCTGACAAAGGATCAAAAGGAAAAGAGCTTATTCGATTATTTCATGAATTAAAACATGGTGAGCCGGTTGAGAGCTACTGGACATCAGGTAGGAACCGGTTTAAGTTTGATAGCCCCTACTACTTACTTGCACAAAGATATTCTAATTCTTATACCGAGTTTCACAAAGACATGACAGGAAAATCTAATCGCAGTAAAAAAGAAAGCGCCATGATTGAAAGTATTTTTTCTAAAATCAAGATTCGGTGTAATCCATTTATATCTACTTCACATACTCCAGGGATGGCTGTAAAATATGGGGTGGGTGATGGGGTTTTTAAGGCTAAAGAGACACTTCGTGCTAACTACTCCTCGTCAGGCCGGCCTCGGCATCCCTACCTCGGACGTGTTTATGTTTTACTTCATAAGCCTCAAGATTTTATGACTTCTGGAGCAGAGCATTTACCCCACCTTAATGTTCAGAAGAAAATTAATCTTAACCACCGCTATCTGAACGCATGCGAAACAGTTTTTGTTGGTTGCATTTCAGAAGACAGCATTGTTGCTCAAGTCTCTGCTCGGATGCCTAATTTCAAACATCCCTATCGAGATTTTATTTCACAAAAGTATGGGTTAAGCAAGAAGCAGTATGTGGATTTAAAAAATGACCTTTCTGCAGTAAAAACAACAATTGCAAAAGAAAAGATAGAGAAGAAGGTTATGGCGTTGGTTCAAAAGCACTTAAAAAAGTTGCTTTTGTCTATTGCAGAAAGAAAAGCTATTGACGCTGGCCGTTGTTTGATGTACGTTAACGCCCAAGGTGGTGTATCACCTGATTACTCAAAGACAAACTTTGAGCATAGGAAGCGCAGGCGAGAAAGCGATGCAATCGATATGGAAGAAAAGTGACTTACTTCTTGCGTTTGCGCTCGTTTTCGGTGAGGTAGCGTTTACGAATGCGGATGTTTTGAGGTGTGACCTCGATTAGCTCATCATCATTGATGAAGTCA
>JAUILX010000035.1 GCA_030433395.1 Chlamydiia bacterium | reverse complement strand
TTCTCGGCATCTATTCGGATGAGGAGCTTCAGCGCTCTTCTCACATTGGTCATATTTTTGAAAATATGGTAGTGATGGAATTTATTAAGCGTGCAAAGACATTGCCAAGACGTATACCTTGCTATTACTGGAATGATACATCTTCTGAAGTGGATCTTGTTGTGGAATCAGGCGGGGCAGTGCATGCGTTTGAAATCAAGTATGCAAAAGAGGTTCGCTCGCGGCAATTTTCGAATCTAGAGCGTTTTAAAAAGGCTAACCCAAAAGCCAAGACACATCTGCTTACGCTTAGAGAAAACAAGCTCCAGTTGACAAAAGAGATTCAGTGTCTTTTCTGGGCAGACGCTATCACAGAAATTCTTTCACATAAGTAACCTCAGTTATGGGTTTATATCACTTGTCTTCAGGCATCTAAGGTGCTATCTTGTACCCTTTTTTGCTCATCTATAGCGCCTGCGGCTATTGAATCGCAAAAAATGGAACAATCTATCACCTGATCTGCTCTGAAATACAAGCAATCAAAACCCATAACTGAGGTTAAGTAGCAAGCCTAAGCGAGGATGTTTGTTAGATTAGATCTTGATTATAATGCTGATAAGTTTTGTTGACGAGCTCATGATTTAGCTGCGCAAAGTAGTTGAGCTTTGCGTCGATGATATTCGTTTGCTGATCTTTTAATCCTAGCTCTTCCATCTGTGCATCGAGTGTGATCAAATGCGATAGCAAGCTCTCTTGTGTTTTTCTTAAAGCTGCAACCTCATCGCCAAATTTTTGATCAAAAGCGATGCGATGCAGTACTTGAACATTAGAAATTAAATGATCTAAAGTTGTTTCTACTTCTTTATATAAATGAGACATATTAAATTAACTCCATAAATTTACTAATATTATAATTGGTTTAATTTTGCAATGAAAAACCGCTTGCGCATATTTATGGAATGTCATACTCTAATCGTAAAATTTTACAAGAGGTAGAAAAATGGGAGTGACAAATGCAACTTACGCTGATATTAAGCCAATTCTAAAAGAGATAAAAAATGACGGTAAGTACACAGACGAACGAATAAAGTGCATTGTTAATAACAGCGGTATAGCTGGTGGGATAGGGGTCTATAAAAAAGAGAAATCGGGTTACTTATGGCATGCTACTGCCATGGTTTTAGGAGTTGGTTTTTTTGTATGTGCAATACCCTATAAGAAATCATCCATCATTGCTAAAGCTGTTTTGTGGGTGGGTTTTTTTTTCGCTTCTAAATCTGGCTATTCACTTGTTAATCGTAATAGTGAAATTGCAGGCAAGGTAGAGGAAGTTCGTAAGCTTGAAGAGTCTAGTGCCTATGAAGCTATTCAAAGAGGCCTTATTCCATCAGGGCTCTTTTTTTTGTCTGCGCCTAAGTTTACAGTTTTAGTAGACAAACGTGCCTATGATTCGCCTATTGAATGGTGTGTTGGTGAGCTTAATTCCACAACCGATGCAGCCCTGTACTCTGTTGTTTACGACCAGTGTGGCCTAAGAAAAGATCAGCATTTGTCAAATGCTTGTGCCTACATAAGCAACAAAGAGCAATTAAAGCATCTTGTAAATCTTGGAGCCAAGATTACAACTTCCAATATAAGTAATATCTTGCTTAAGGCTATAGCTGCCGGAAAGGGAGAGGCTTTACGTTCTATTGCTACATATTGTTCCGGTCAAGCCGAACTCAGTGAGATGTGTATTTCTAAATCTATTATTAGAGCTTTGATCAAGTTACAGGAATATGATTCTGAAGTGGCCAAAAAATTGGCTAACTGCCTATTTTCTGGCTGTAAACAAGACTATCGATCAGCACAGGACCTGCCGATTGGGAATATTGATGAGGGTGATTTGGTATCACTCAATGAATTAGTAAAACGATCGCTTAACCCTGAGAAAGGGGAACTCCCTGTATGAGTGGGTTTTTTCCTTTAGCATCGGGTTCAAAAGGAAACTGCTTGTTTTTGCGCTCAGAGCAAACTCGCGTACTAATCGATGCAGGTATAGGTATTAGGCGCATTCAAGCAGAGCTTGCAAAGCTTGGCGAGTCGCTCGATACAATTGATGCAATTTTAGTCACTCATGAGCATACCGATCATATTCGCAGTGTAGGAGCTGTTGCAAAACGGGGTGATATTCCTGTTTTTGCCAATGGTGACACAGCAAAAGCAATTTGTGAGATGAGCGCAGAGCCCCCGCGCTTTAAAATCTTTTCAACAGGCGAGTCTTTTGAGTATGGCGATTTAAAGATTCATCCCTTTTCTATTCAGCACGATACACTTGATCCTGTGGCATTTACTATAGAATTTAATCAGATCAAGCTTGGTATTTGTGCCGATTTAGGATTTGTTTCCTCGCTGGTTAAAAATCACCTGCAGGGATGTCATTACCTATATATTGAGTCGAACCACGACCCAGAATTGGTTTATGCAAGTCCTAGGCCAAATATTTACAAACAACGCGTTCTGGGTAGGCAAGGCCATCTTTCTAATGCAGCATGCGCTGATCTTTTAAAAGAAATTGCCCATTCAGATCTTAGACGTGTCTATCTAGCCCATCTTTCAAGTGAATGTAACCGGCCAGAGCTTGCCTACGGAGTGGCTAAGGAAGCTTTAGAATCTGTCAACTGCTTATGCGAGCTTTTTATAGCGCATCAAGATCGCGCTAGTGAGGCTCTTATAATGGAAGTGTCATCCCATCGAAGGCTAGACGTACCTGCGTGTTGAGATGGCAATCGGCAAGAACGTCAATATGCGTTTGTAGCTTTGTGTGTAAATCAAAATCAGAGTGTTGTGGATCGTGATGAGTTACAATCCATTCATGGCAGCCTGTGTGTTTAAGTAGCACGGTTGCGTTTGCAATTGATGAGTGGCCCCATCCTACCTTATGCTCATATTCTTCTGGAAAATACTGAGCCTCGTGAATGAGTACATCGCAATCAGATAAGAACTGAATGAGTCCTAAATGAGGCTCCAATAATGGATGATTGCGGCCAATGGCATCTGGATGTCCATGATAGCCTAGCAGCACCTCATTATCGGTGATATAGCCAATAGTATGTGTTGGCGAGCGGATTTTAAAGCCAAGCGTTGCTCCAGGATGGTTTGTGTAGTGGGTTTCAATGCCTAGCGAGCCTACTTGGACATGGTCTCCATCGCGTAGCTGATGAATGTGAAACTTTGCCTGCATCTCATCAAGGCGTACAGGGAAAAACGCATAGGCAAGCATTTCAGTGAATAGCTCGCGCGTATCTTTTTCATATCCAACCGGTGCATACAAATGCACTGTTGTATCTGAAGAATACATGGGGGCAAAAAAGGGAAAGCCGGTGATATGATCCCAGTGAGTGTGGCCAATAAAAAGATGCACATTTTTAACGCCCCGATCTTTCAAATGAATGCCCAGATCTCGGATTCCAGTGCCAGCATCGATAATGACTAGATCATCGTGATTGCGCACTTCCAAACAGCAGGTATTGCCGCCGATACGGTTGTAACGTGATCCTGAGACCGGTATTGAGCCGCGCGTTCCCCAAAAGCGAATGTAGGAGGTCGACATTGTTGGTACAGGGGAGTATCTTCCCCTTGTATCGGTACTAGCCGGCTCGTGAAAAGGCTCAGGTTTTAGTGTTCCTGCAAAAAAACTCTCAACAAGCGCAAAAAAATGCTTCCCGTCAAATGGCTTTTCTAAAAAGTAATCAGCTTTTCCAGAGATAGAAGCGCGATAATTTTGGATCATGGTGTAATAGCTGGTGATGATCACGCCTACTTTAGCTGTCTTAGCATTGCCCCTAATAATCTTTAAGACTTCAATGCCGTGCATTCTAGGAAGCATCAGCTCGATGAGAGCTAAATCTGGATGAAAGGATTCAATGGATTTGAGGGTGTCAGGGCCATTGTCAACGACTTGAATCTCATAGTCTTTGGCTTTTGGATGGTTGAGAATCGCCTCTACACTTGAGCGAAGTGCATCAGCAATTAAAATCTTTTTCATACACCAAGATATATAGCATTATAAGATTTGACGCTACTGCTCCTAAAATCAAACCCTTAACTTATTTAAATACAATGCATTATACTATTTGCGGTATTTTTTTCGATGACGTCGAAAAAAATACTGCAAAAAAATATAATCTACATATATACTTAAGGTTATGGCTAAAAGATCATTTTATATTCCCCGTATTGCAGAGCAACTGTTACGAGAGGCTATTACTGAATACCCTGCGTGCTTGATCACAGGACCTCGGCAAGCTGGAAAATCCACTTTGATGAAGCAGGTTTTAAGCAGCTACACCTACATCACTCTTGATGACTTGGATCTTCGTGATCTTGCAATCAATGATCCCAAGCGATTTTTACTTACTTACCCTGCACCTGTTGTTATTGATGAAATTCAATATGCACCTAATCTGCTTTCTTATATTAAAATTGCAATCGACGAGGAGCGAAGCCGAATGGGGCAATTTGTACTGACGGGTTCGCAAACTTTTCAGGTCATGGATGGCGTATCGGAAAGCTTAGCAGGTCGTGTAGATATATTTGACCTTTATCCGCTTACCTGGAAAGAGTTGATCGACGATCATAGAGTTCAAAACCCGAAAATGCATTTCCAGGTTCTGATAGAAATTCTCTTTAAGGGGTTTTACCCAGAATTGCATGTTTTTGAAAAATCGCATATCTCTCGTTGGTTTCGTGCCTATATCAAAACGTATTTAGAAAGGGATGTTAGGGATATAAAAGCTATTCCTGATTTAAGTCGTTTTCAAAAATTTATCCGATTGCTAGCGCCGCGAGTAGGGCAACTTTTCAATCAATCAGAAGTGGCAAAAGAAACAGGCATTGCCTCATCAACAGCAAAAGATTGGTTGTCGATTCTTGAATCAACTTATATTGTTTATCTATTAAAGCCTTTTCACAATAACGCTACAAAGCGTTTGGTTAAATCGCCCAAACTTTATTTCTATGATACAGGGCTGCTTTGCTATCTTTTGGGCATCGAATCAACTGATCAGCTACAAAAAAGCCCTTTCTGCTCTTCAATCTTTGAGAATATGGTTGTGATGGAAGCAGTTAAGCATTTGGAATATAAGTTGTCGGCGAAGAAGGTCTATTACTATCGCACGACAAATGATTTAGAAATCGACCTTGTAATAGCAGGTGCCCACGTTGAAAAGGCCATAGAAATCAAATACACGATGAGTCCCAACCGCAGAATGGCTGCAAATCTAACTCATTTTAAGGCTGACCACCCAGAGGCAACTGTTATTCTTGCATCGCTTGCAGTTGACTTTCCTGGCTTGCCTCAATATCCAGACGTTCAATGCTTGCACTGGATGGACGCTATTTAACGGCCTAAAACTTGTCGCGGCTTTGCCCCTTCTTGCGGGCCGATCACGCCGCGCGTCTCAAGCTCATCCATAAGTGATGCAGCTCGCGCGTAGCCAATTTTAAGCTTGCGCTGCATAAAAGTAGTCGATGCTGTTCCAGTTGATAAAACAAGCGCAAGGGCTTTGTCGTACATGTCATCTTTTGGCTGATCACTGACGCCTTCTTCGCCCATGATCTCTTCACGCGAAAGGTTGTCGAAGGATTTAATGAGGTAATTCGGCGGGGCTTGCGCTGTAATGAGGCCTACGACTTTATTGATTTCCTCATCGCTGATATAGGCGCCTTGTGCACGCAGAAGAGAGTGAGAGCCTGGAGGCAAGAACAGCATGTCACCGTTACCAAGCAGAGTTTCTGCTCCGTTCTCATCTAAGATGATTTGGCTGTTTACGCGGCTTGATACTTTGAATGAGATGCGGGTTGGAAAGTTGGCTTTGATCAGGCCGGTGATCACTTCGCGAGAAGGGCGCTGCGTTGCTAAGATGAGGTGAATGCCAACAGCACGGGCCATCTGCGCGATACGGGCAATGGGCGTTTCTAAGTCTGATGATGAGGCCATCATCAAATCGGCAAACTCATCGATAATGGCTACAATCAAGTGCATTTTTTCAGGCACATCCATAGGGAGCTCAGCTTCCTTTTCATGATTGATTTTACGCTCGTTAAATGCTGCAATGTTGCGCAAGCCAAGAGCTTTTAAAAGGTCGTAGCGAGCAAGCATCTCTTTAACCATCCAGTTCAGGGCTGTATAGGCTCCATGGGCTTCGGTGATAACAGGAGCGATAAGGTGCGGCAATTGAGAGTAGGGGGTGAGCTCGACTTTTTTGGGATCTACAAGGATCAGCTTCACTTCATCAGGGCGCTTATTCATAAGAATGGACATGATGATTGTATTGATGCAGACTGATTTACCAGATCCAGTAGCTCCTGCAATGATGCAGTGAGGCATTTTGGTTAGATCCGTAATGACGTTATTGCCTGTGATGTTTTTGCCAAGCAGTAGGGGCAGGTTCATTTTTTTGCCGCTTTCGTGATGTGCGGCTAGGAGCTCTTTAAAGCAAACAGGTTGCGGATAAAGGGAAGGAATTTCTACACCAACGGCAGCTTTGCCTGGAATAGGCGCTATAATGCGCAAAGATTTGGCCTGGAGATTGAGCGCAATGTCATTTTCAAGCGCTGTGATTTTTTGCACCTTGACGCCGACGGCTGGATGCACTTCAAATGATGTGATGGTGGGGCCGCAATTGATCTCTCCTACTTTAGCTTCAATCCCAAAGCTTTCTAGCGTTTCTTCCAGGATTTGGGCCTGGCGCCTTAAATCTTTTTCAAGTGTCGGATGATCGATATTAACAGGGTCTTTCAATGTATTTAGAGCGGGGAGTTTATAGTGAGCAAAATCGCCATTCCAAACGCGCTGCTCTTTAATAGCAGCTTCGCGTTTTGTATGCGCTGAGCGAGTCACTTCTACAGCTTTGTGCATTTTGATCTGTTGGCCAACAGGCGAAGCTATAGGCTCGGGTTTTTTAGCCTGTGGAGGGTGTTTAAAGAAATCAGTTACTTTTTTCTTAATCTGTAGATGATTGACAACCGCTGGCTTTGGCGTTGCTTTTTTAATTTGTGGTGGGCGTTTGATTTTGATTTTTTTTGCTTGTTTGATGAGATAAGGCCAGCCTTGCAAAATCCATTTTTTGATCTGGTTAAATGCATCTGTAATGCGCACGCCAGTGAGCAAAATCAAAGAGACAGCACTCGTCATTGTAAAGATAAGCACAATGCCGACATTGCTGAGCAAGTGGCGGAAATTTAGCGCTGGCACGTCGCGATAAAGCATGTACCAAGGAGCGCCGCCCAAATTGTAGCGTGTGTAGCGGTAGCCAGCAAAATAAGCCGTTTGGCTAATCACTTTTTCATCAAGCAGCTTTACATATGAATAAGTCGATTCAGCAAAGACAGTGAGCAGCATGCAAAGGGAGATGGCCAGAACTCCTAGCGATAGAGCTTTGAATCCAAACAGGGGAATGGCCTGGCGCCTTAGTAGCTGAAGGGCGCACCAGGTGGCAAAACCAACGAGTAAATAGCTAACGAGTCCAAAGACATACATCAGACCATAGGCAACCCAGTAGCCGATGAAGCCCAGCCAGTTGGCTTCCATATGGCCCATACGGAAGGAAATGAGCGCGCACAAAACAAGGGCGCAGTTAGCGATGAGTAAAAGCCCTTTGGCTTCAGGGTGATGTGGGGGTTTCTTGGCCATAATCCCGAATCATATCTAATAACAGAGTTATTGAAAAGAAGGGCGACCGACGAGACTTGAACTCGCGACCTCTGGAATCACAATCCAGCGCTCTAACCAGCTGAGCTACGATCGCCACATAGCGATTTCCCATCCTAACACAGCCCCAGAATTTCCAGCTAGCAATAAATCCCAATTTTTACCATACTTGAGGGTGTAGTTAAATTTAAAATTTACCAGGAGAAATAAAATGAATTTTGTCCAAAACGTAGCAAACCAGGTGATGACTCCACCAGCATTTAGCAACAAAGCAGCTTTCGCAGTTTGGGCTGTTTCAACAATCACTCTCACGTGCATTGCATCTACTGTTCTATCAGATTTAGCGAGCCGCATGGAGAATTCATCCAATGTACCAAATCGCCTCAGAAGTGATACCTCCACTATAACCGCCGCTGGAGTAGTGAAGTACACTTTCCCTAAGCTTGTTTATGCAGGTCTGGGAATAATGGGCTTGATCGCTGCTAAATCTAATGATACGGCTCGCATGGCTGCTTTGGGTGTAGTTGCATTTGGCTATTTTTCGAGCCGCAACAATATACTAACGATCTTCAACGGCCATATTACACTTAACATTCTTAGCACTTGTGTATAAAACATAAAATAGCAATCCGCTAATGAGAGTAAGAGCAAGGTCTGGCGTGAGCCAGCTTGCTCTTATTTTTATGTTCAGAAATTGCGGGGATAGCGGATTAAATCGAGCATAAAGGTTGTCCAAAGGGTGTTGAATGCATGCAGGGGCGCGCCGAGAGGGCCGATGCTCAAGCCGATGACGAGGCAGGTGAGGCAGACGATTAGCATTGGGGGGACTGTTGTTATCAATCTAAAAAAGAAATAGCATAAAAAAAAAGCTTTGTGTAAATTGACTTCAACCAAATTCTGCAAGGAGAGTCAAATGAGCACAATCTACCAAATAAGCCATAAAACAGGGACAATACAAATCCTGCAAAGTTCGTCAGGACAATTAAGCGCTTTGCAGAACGGAAAGCATTTGCTCATGCGAGGGATGCCAAACGTCGAGATGAACCAAGCTGTAGAAATTTTAGACAACAGCTTTTTTCAGCTCATAGGAGGAGAGCTGCAAATTCACGCCCGTCTGCTTGGTGGAGTCAAAAAGACCCAAAGCAACAAAGACATCTCAGAAGACTTTTTATGTCCGATCACACAACAAATCATGTTCGATCCCGTTGTTGCAGCCGATGGAGAAACATATGAAAGAGAAGCACTAGAAAAGCACCTCAATAGAAAACAAACCAGCCCATTGCATGGAGATCAGCTAGAGCACACACACCTAAACATCAACCGAAAAGCCAAAAGGCAGATTGACGCTTTTTTAGAAAAGAATCCCGACTA
>JAUILX010000034.1 GCA_030433395.1 Chlamydiia bacterium | reverse complement strand
CGAATCTATTATTCCCCATCACGCCCAGCGCATCCACATTTCCATTATTTCGGAAAATGAAAGGAGCATCGAGTATGAAACGCCTGTCCTTCTCTAAAGCCTCCTTTGTAAAATCTGCAGCTGACCTGGATGGATTCCCACCATCTCTGCTGCCTGAAATAGCCTTGATTGGAAGATCTAATGTCGGTAAATCCTCACTGATCAACCACCTTCTTAATCACTCAAAACTTGCCAAAGTGTCAAACACTCCAGGTAAAACACAGCTTCTTAATTTCTTTACTGTCGACGATGCCTTAACTCTTGTTGACCTGCCTGGATATGGGTATGCCAAAGTTGCACGCACCACGATTGCAAAATGGTCTGCTGCTATCGAATCGTATCTAGAAAAGCGTAGCCAACTCAAACTGCTCCTCGTTCTCCTCGATCTCAGTCGTCTACCAAATTCTGATGATTTGCAGTTCATAGAATGGGCCCATCACTTTCAAAAACCGATGCTGATCGTATTCACAAAAAGCGATAAGCTCAATCAAAGAGAAAAAAATCAGCAGCAAAGGAAAAATTGCGAAGCAATTGCTGAAATTTGTGGTGGGGATGTGTTACCCTTTATCACGTACTCAATAAAAGATGGCAGAGCACGCTCGGCCTTAATGACAAAACTCAATGACCTTATTAAATAAACAATCATTTGTCTGTCTGGACTGCGAGGCAACTGGCCTAGACCCAAAGAAAGAGCGCGCGGTTGAAATAGCCGCTGTGCGCTTCACCCTTGAAGGGGAACAAGCCTCTTACGAGACTTTGGTTAATCCAGAATGCCCAATCCCCAAAGAGTCTCAAGATATCCATCACATCAGTGATGCTATGGTTGCCGATGCACCCAAAATTGAAGAAGTGCTTGAAAAAGTGCTTGCCTTTATCGGACAAGGCCCCATAGTCGGCCATAGCGTTGGCTACGACATCGAGCTACTTGCAAGCAGCGCAGATCGCCACAACATTCCCCACCACCTACACACACTACCAGTTCTAGACACTCTTCGTCTGGCCCGCCTCTATGGAGAAAGCCCGACAAATTCTCTCGAAGCTCTGCGCAAGCATTTTAACATTGTAGCAGAAGGTGCACACCGCGCCATGAGCGATGTCATTGTAAATATTCAAGTTTTTCGCCACCTCAGCACCAAATTTAAAACCACTGAGCAAATCCTTGAGCGCTTAAAATCTCCCATCGCTCTTCCGAAAATGCCCCTTGGTAAGCACAAAGGGCGCCCCTTTCGCGAAATTCCTCTCCAATATCTACAGTGGGCACAACACCAAAACTTTGACCAAGACCTCATTTTTTCTATCCGCTCTGAACTTAAAAAAAGAAAAAAGGGAACCGGCTTCATGCAATCAGCCAGCCCTTTTGCTGGGCTGTAAATTTAATACTATTTAAGTTATACTTGGCAACTAAAGGAGTTAGCCAATGATTCAATCCATGCAGGATTTAGATCTCAAAGATAAACGGGTGTTAATGCGCGTTGATTTCAATGTCCCGATGGATGGAGATGAAATTAAAGATACAACACGCATCGAACAGTCTCTTCCCTCAATTAAATACGCCATTAAGCAGGGTGCAAAGCTTATACTCATGAGCCACTTAGGTCGGCCCAAAGACAAAGAACTCACACTTGCAAGCTGTGCAAAAAAATTGCAGGAATTCCTTGATCATGAAGTAAAGCTTGCTCCTGATTGCATAGGAGACCGAGTTAAAACGCTTGCTATGTCTATGGAAAGCGGCGATGTGCTCATGCTCGAAAATTTACGCTGGCACAAAGGCGAAGAGCATCCCGACCAAGATCCTGATTTTGCAAAGCAGTTAGCAATTTTAGGCGAAATCTATATCAATGACGCTTTTGCAGCCGCGCACCGGAAACACAGCTCAACCTATATTTTGCCAAGACTGTTTCCTGAAAAATGTGCTGCAGGGTTTTTAATGGAAAAAGAAATCACCCATTTGACCCCTCTCACTCTGAATCCAAAACGCCCCTTTTATGCTATTCTTGGTGGCGCAAAAATCAGCACCAAAATTGGCGTGCTTGATGCGCTGCTTGAAAAAGTTGACGGCTTATTCATCGGAGGCGCTATGGCCTTTACGTTTTTAAAAGCCCGAGGGATATCTATTGGAAATAGCTTATGCGATGATGCTTACCTTGATCAGGCTCTCTCTATTATGAAAACCTGTGAAGAAAAAGCAATTAAGTTTTGGCTGCCCACTGATATTTTGATGGAACGTAATTTTATTGACGAGCCCGAATTTAAAGCCTTTCCTGTAAAAGGTGGTCTACCTGATGGTTGGCAAGGCATGGATATTGGACCTGCTACAGTTGACGAATGGAGCCCATCAATCAAAAGCGCTGCTGCAATTTTCTGGAATGGTCCCATGGGCATCTTTGAAGTGGATGAATTCGCAGAAGGAACAAAAAAGCTTGCTGAGTTACTCTCAGAAATTGACGCTATGACAGTTGTTGGCGGCGGTGATTCAGTTGCAGCTGTTAATCAATTAGGGTTAAGTAAAAATTTTACTCACCTATCAACTGGGGGCGGAGCTGCCCTTGAATATATCGAACACGGCCATTTGCCAGGGATTGACGCTCTCGAAGCTTAAAATAAAGTCTTTGTCTTGAAGTGAAGGTTTATTTATGTATAATGAGAGAGGTACAAGTTGAAGCACCCTCCATATGGGAATAACATTGAAACAAGGTACTCATGGAATTTAGCCGGTGGCGCCGATGGATTTGGCCCCTACACCGCTTTGAGCTTAAACGCTTCCTTCCCCTTCTTGTTATCTATGCTTTAGTTTGTTTCAATTACAGCCTCTTACGAGGCGCTAAAGACGCTCTAATCATCACAGCTCCATCATCTGGAGCAGAAGCCATCCCTTTTATTAAAGTTTGGGCAATTCTCCCCATGGCTCTGCTGGCGACTTTTCTCTTCACTCGGCTATCTAACCGCTTTGGTCGCGACCGAACATTTTACATCATGATCACTGGTTTTTTAGCTTTTTTTGCCATATTTGGCTTTGTTCTCTATCCCCTTCAAGACGTTTTACACCCCCACGGATTAGCAGACACTTTGCAGGCTTCTCTACCTAAGGGCTTTAACGGTCTAGTCGCAATGTTTCGCAATTGGACATTTACCCTCTTTTATGTCATGAGCGAGCTTTGGGGAACAATGGTTATGACTGTCCTCTTTTGGGGATTTGCAAACCAAGTAACCAATGTAAATGATGCTAAAAGGTTTTATGCAGTCTACGGACTTGGAGCCAATTTTGCCTCAATTTTTGCAGGATGGGCCTCTGCATCTTTATCGAGTGGCTGGATAGCAAGCAAATTAAGCAAAGCAGCAGATCCTTGGGGTATTTCATTGATGCTCATTACGGGCGTGCTCATTGCAATTGGCCTCCTTTCCATGCTCATTTACAGATGGTACTGCCGCTCAGTGATCGATCCCGAGCAGGCCAAAGAAGGTCGCTCAAAACCTAAAATTAAACTGGGTCTAAGGGAAAGCTTTGGATACCTTGCTAAATCGCCCTATCTCATTTGCATTGCAGTTGTGGTACTGGCCTATAACATCTCACTGAATATGATTGAGGTTGTTTGGAAAGACCAACTTAAATTGCTCTGCCCTAATCCCGCTGACTACAATGCCTATATGGGACGTGTCGTTGCTATGATGGGTGTGCTTTCAACCTTCATGGCAATTTTTGTCACAGGAGCCAGCATGCGCAAAATGGGGTGGACCTTTAGCGCTCTTATCACTCCGGTAATCATGTGCGTTACAGGCATTGCATTTTTCTCAGTCTTGCTACTACATAACAGTGGATGGGTCTCTGTTGCGGGATTATTTGGTATGACACCTCTTGCCCTAGGTGTTTTTCTCGGTGCTGTTCAAAACTGCTTTGCAAGGGCGAGCAAATACACTGTTTTCGATGCCACAAAAGAATTGTCTTTTGTTCCCCTGACTCAAGAATCTAAACTCAAAGGTAAATCCGCAATCGATGGAGTTGGATCACGACTTGGAAAATCCGGAGGGTCGCTCCTTCATCAAGGCTTCTTAATGATTTTCGGCAGCATTTCACTTAGCACGCCTTATATAGCTGTCTTGCTCTTTTTGGTTGTCGGTGGGTGGATAGCAGCAGTCAAATCCCTTGGCCATAAATTCCAAGAAGTTTCTCAATCCGAGCCACCAGCTACTGACCCGAAAGCCGATCCGCAACCTATAGCAACGTGAAAATATGGAAGCACTCACTGATCTCATTGTCCAGCACAAAGATTATGCTCACTGGCTCATTTTTGGATCTATTCTCCTAGCGGGCTTAAATATCCCCATTAGCATCGATTTGATGATGATTTGCAGCGCACTGCTCGCAGCTCACATCATGCCCGAAAATATTTTTCAGATTTTTGCTTTTACGCTAAGCGGTTGTTTAATCTCTGCATGGATCGCCTATTGGTTAGGGCGCAAGCTTGGACCCAGGCTCATGCGTTTGCGTTTTTTCCACGCAACATTTAACGAAAAACGACTTGAAAAATCCAAGCATTTTTATCAAAAATATGGCCTCTGGACATTCATTGTTGGGCGCTTCATTCCGTTTGGCGTACGCAATTGCATGTTTATGAGCTCTGGTCTAAGCCGCATGTCATTTAAAAAGTTTTTGCTCTTTGATGGGATCGCTTGCACTATCTGGGCTACAGCTTCGTTCACTGTTTTTTACTTTGCCTGTGCTAACAGCGCTACGCTCATGTCCAACCTTAAAACATTCAATATTGCAATATTTAGCGCATTCGCCTTGGCTGTAATCTCTATACTTTGGTATAAAAAGAAGAAAAAAGCGTCAAAGTAAATGTTCACACTTTCAAATTGTCTGACTTTCGCCCGCTTCCCGTTGGCATTTCTATTTGCCTACGGCTCGCCAATGGCTAGATTATGGGCTGTGCTTTTGGCCATGTTTACAGACTCCATCGATGGATTTATCGCCCGGCGCTCACACACAGCAACGCGTTTTGGTGCAGTTTTAGATCCCGTTATGGATAAATTTTTTGTTTATGTCTGCCTGACTGTTTTACTCATGGAAAGTTACTTAGCCCCATGGCAAGCTTGCGCTATGGTCTCTCGCGATGTCGCACTTTTTCTATTTGCAATTTACTTAACAGCCCTACGCAAATGGAAAAATTATCCCTTTCGCTCGATTTTATGGGGGAAGATTTCTACAGCCGTGCAATTTATGACACTGATTGCGCTCGTTTTAAATGTTTCAATTCCCACAGCCTTTTACACCATTTTCATTGTAATGGGTATCTTTGCGCTATACGAACTTTTCACAGCCGAACGCATTACTATAAAAAAATAGTTGACTTTACAAATCTTTATGCACTAAGCTTGGAGCCATGCGTAGAGTACCAACACTTTTGGTGGTCTGTTTAGTAGGCCTTTTATCACTGTTTGCTTCTCAGCCGCCGTTCCCACATGTGGGAGTGGTCGCAATCGCTGTAAAAGATGGGAAAATTTTAGTCACTAAACACACCAGCAAAAACGGCACAGTGCACTGGGCACCGCCAAGCTGCCACCTTAGGCTAGGAGAAAGTCCAAGCGATTGCGCAATTAAAGAATTTGCTAATAAAACAGGCATAGTCGCAAATAAAACATCAAAAGTGCAGTGGATGCGGGAGGTTTTTGATCCTCTCGACAGCAATACCATCACTTTATTCGTCGAAGTTAAAGATTTTAATGACAGCAACCTCGATGAAAGTGGCCAATGGGTTAGCCTAGATACCTTAAGCGAGCACCAGATTGCTGTCTTAAAGCAAATATCTATCGACCAAAACGCTCAATTGTCGTAAAATGACAACATGAAATCAAATATTTTTATTTTATTAGCGTTTGTCTTAGGCATTTGCGCCGGGCTCCTAAACCAGCCTGTCGTTTTCGTTTCTGCAAAAGTTCTTTCTGGACTGTTTATCAATTTTTTGGAAATGATTAGCTTGCCTGTGATTTTTCTTTCCATCGTTGCAACGGTCACCAATATGACTAGTTTGCATGAAGCCAAACATTTGCTCCGAAAAATTGTGAGCTATACCGTTCTTACAACATTCATATCGGCCACAATTGCCCTAATCCTTTTTATTCAAATTAGTCCCCAAGCCACCGGTTACCTACCTGCTATACCCGCTCCAGACCTCCATCTACCAAACTACATATCCTTTTTAAAAACGCTTATTCCATCCAACATCATTCAGCCCTTTGCAGAAAATAATGTCATCAGCGTTGCCTTCATCGCAGCAATTTTTAGCTTTGCCGTCCTGCGTTTACCCAAAGAGCACAAAGCCCCTTTGCAAACTTTTTTTCAAGCCCTTTTTCAAGCCCTTTTAAAAGTCTCAAGCGGTATCGTACGCATTTTGCCCATTGGCGTTTTCTGCTTCACTGTTATACTCGCCCACCAGCTCATACGCGGCGATGCACCCATTAAGCCCCTGATCCTTTACGCCTGTACGGTTATAGGCGCCAACCTCATCCAAGGCCTAGTTGCCCTTCCTCTTCTCCTCAAAAGCAAAGGAATTGCACCCTTTAAACTTGCACGCGCCATGTTCCCAGCACTTGCCACAGCCTTCTTTTCCAAATCCTCGAACGCGGCCCTCCCTTTAGCGCTCTCCAGTGCAGAAAAAAATGCCAAGCTCAACCCACGAGTCAGTTCAATCAGCTTCCCTCTTTGCTCGGTCATCAATATGAACGGCTGCGCAGCTTTTATTCTAATCACCGTACTCTTTGTTCTTTCAAGTTCAGGGTACGCGCTCACCCTACCTCAAATGCTGCCTTGGATTGCAATCGCATCGATTGCCGCCATTGGCAATGCCGGCGTGCCCATGGGCTGCTATTTTCTCACCAGCGCTTTCTTAGTTAGCTTCAATGTACACCTCGAACTGATGGGCCTTATTCTCCCCCTTTATTCTATCTTTGACATGGTCGAAACCGCCCTGAACGTATGGTCTGACAGCTGCGTAACAGCCATCACCGACAAAGAACTTTGCGCTGAAGAACCTGTGAAAGGCGCTTGTTGATCTTGAAGAAAAACTTTGCTATCCTTTCGATATAAGAGGAATAATTGATGTTGAAAAAACTCCCCATCGGCATCCAATCTATCCGAGTGATCCTAGAGGGTGGTTATGCATATGTCGATAAAACGGCAGACGCAAAGCAGCTTATCGATCATGGCAAATATTACTTCATGTCACGACCACGGCGGTTTGGAAAATCCCTCTTTATAAGCACACTTGAAGAAATTTTGAAGGGCAATCAGGCTTTATTTACAGACTGCTCTATTGGTACAAGTAATTATACATGGGCAGAGCATCCTATTATTCATTTTGATTTCACTCAAATCCCTAATAAAACAACCGAGCAGTTAGAAAAAAGCATTGAGCGTACGCTAAGAGAAATTGCCACAAATTACGAAATCACAATTGACATACCTACACTGCAAGAAGGCCTTGCTGATTTGGTAAAAAAACTTTCTCAAAAAGCCAAAGTTGTTGTCTTGGTCGATGAATATGACAAACCCATTATTGACAACTTAAACCTTGCTGATACAGCAGATTCCAACCGTGATCTTCTAAGAAGCTTTTTTGGAACCTTAAAAGGATTAGACCAGCACTTGAAACTCGTATTCATTACTGGAGTCAGTAAATTTGCTCAAGTCTCTCTTTTTTCGGGATTTAATAACTTACAAGATCTGACGATGTCACCTCGTTATTCGACTTTGATGGGTTATACCAAAGAGGAGCTAGAAGCTGTCTTTGGTCCACATATTGAGAAAATTGCAGCAAAGCGCAAGTGCGATAATGCTCGTGTTCTGAGTCATATCAAAGAGTGGTACAACGGCTATTGCTTTTCCGAAGATTGTGAGCTAGTTTTTAATCCCTTCTCCACACTTTCATATCTCAACGATGGCCTTTCTAGAAGTTACTGGTTTAGCAGTGGAACGCCATCTTTTTTAATCGAACAGATCAGAAAAAAACCTTTGGCCGCTGCTTGGCTCAGCCATGCAAAAATTAAACGCAGCCAGCTTTTAGACATACAAAATCTCGCTAAGATTGATCTAAGGGCCCTAATGTGGCAGACGGGATACCTTACGATCAGCGGTTATGACCCCAAGCTTGACTTGTATGAAATTGATTTTCCTAACAGAGAAGTTCGCACCGCTTTTTTTGACACACTGCTCCAAGAGTTTGATGAAAGTTTTCCTTCAGAGGTAGCCATTCATTCTGAAAGAATCTGCAATGACTTGTATGCGTATAACCTAATTCAATTTTTCAAAGCGATTAATGCTTATTACGCAAAAATTCCTTACCAACTCTATACTCAAGCAAAGGAGGGTTTTTACCATGCAGTTTTCTTGAGCCTTATGGAGGGCATGGGGCTTAAAACCCACGCTGAAGACTCAACAAATATTGGTCGCATAGACCTTGTCATTGAATCAGAAAAAACTGTTTTTATTTTTGAGCTAAAAGTTGATCAAAACGCTACAGTTGCTCTTGAGCAAGCCGAACTTAAAAACTACTGCGAAAAATACTCTCACCAAAACCGACAGCTTGCGGTTATTGGAATCAACTTTAGCACACAGTCCCGCAACATCTCAGAATGGGCAGGGAAATTATATTCACCTGATGGTAACCTTCTAAAAGATCTTAGCCGGCGTTGATAAACTTGTGCATCAAATACTCATAAGATAGTATACAGTTTCTACACCAAATATAAGGAAATCCATGGACAATTCAAACGAAACCCTATTGAAATCAGGTATGCGCAGCTTTTCTAAAGCATTTTGTGGCGCAGCAGGTTTACTCATTGGCGTCTTTGTTATCGTTTTTTTGTTTTTAGTTTTTTTTGGCAACAAAACATCTGGACCCTCTACCGAAATCGTCATTGCAGCTGATGCTGAAGGCAATCGCACGATGCTGCCGCATAGCGCACCTGTCATTCTTCGCATCAATATCCACGGTGTAATCGGCATGGATAAACTTCTTGGCAAGAATATTGAAATGCAGCTTA
>JAUILX010000193.1 GCA_030433395.1 Chlamydiia bacterium | reverse complement strand
AGCCAAATGATTGCACAAGAAGATATCATTGTCAGGGCACATGTCCTTGAAATCATTCGTCGTCTGTAGGCTCGAAATCTTCGAGTTTTTTACTTCTTTTACCAGCAATGAGTCGGGTAACAGTTAAGGCACATCCAACCAGGATATAGCTCCAGGTAAAGATCAGTAAAAATAAGCTAAAGGCATGCAAAATACCATAAAGAACAAGCATGGCTCCCAGCGCTGTGAAGAAAACAAGATAGCTAGATGGCACGCGGCAGTGCAGCGTTTTGAGACTTGGAAAACGCACCCTGCTGATCATCAACAATCCAATAGCAATCATAGCCCCAATCAAAATCCAGCTGCGCATGACAGTAGATGGAGCAAACCAATCCGTGGCACGTGGTGAAACTAAGAAAAAGTTTACAGCAAGAGCAGCTCCTGCTGCCGCTGGAATCGGTAGACCAGAAAAATTTTTGTTGTAATCGCGCATTGTCGATGCTTTTTGCTTTGCAATGTTTGCCTTTACGTTGTAGCGTACAAGTCTGAGTACACCACATATTGAATATGCAATGGCTGCAACAACACAAAAAAAGCTTAAATGTGTGCCATGCTCAGGCGCTAGAGCTTTTAACATCAGCACTGATGGGGCCACCCCAAAGGAGACAGCATCTGATAGCGAGTCAAACAACGCCCCGAATTCGCTTTCATGCTTTAAAATACGAGCAACAGCGCCGTCAAGCACATCAGCTAAAGCCGCAAGTAAAATCAAAAGCATCGATGTAAACAGCAGCTGATAGATTGACGTCTGTTCTGGCAAGGTATAAGTGCGAAAAATAACAAACAAACCGCATGCCAGGCCAAAAGCTGTAATCAAATTTGGAAGAAGGCTAACTCTTTTCATTTAAGCAAGCATACCTTCTTTGAAGTTTTTCGTCGATCAATGCCTCATCGATTACTCCATCCCTAACGCATTGAACAAGATAGGAATGTAAATGAATAATATTACCTGTTAAATTTTCACTTTCAGGGTGGCCACCAGACAGACTTTTTCTTCTAAAGATTCAAAAAAAAACATTGCCATAAATATCAGTCCTAACATACCATCATCCCTATGGGTTCAAAATGGAAACGCTCTTCTCAAGAATTGATCGATCACTTTCATGAGTCAATGATTGACTTTGAAGGCATTGATCGCAAGAAAATGTTCGGTTATCCTTGCTGTTTTTGCAATGGCAATATGTTTACAGGCCTGCACGAAGAGAATTGGGTGCTGCGCCTTCCACCAGATATGCGCGAGCACCTAATCAATGAACACCAAGCAAAACAATTTCAGCCCATGCCCAATCGCACTATGAAAGAGTACATCATTATTCCCAAAGCGATCATTTCCTGCCAAAAAGCCCTCCAATCCTTAATTGCAAAGTCCATCGATTATGTCAAATCATTACCTCCTAAATAATTATCTCGACAAATAAATTGATAGACGCTATTTCTTCAGACATGAAATTTTTATGCTTAACTTTGGCAGCTGCGGCCCTTTTTGCAAGCGAGCCTACAGCAACGCGTGGCGTGCTTAAACACCGCGAACACAATGGAATCGGGTACGACACCGGCTACACCACAGCCGAACTTTTTTTGTGCCCCGCTTGGAAAAACAACTTTATGCCCTTTCTTGACATGCGAGGTCATGTTTTTGACAGCAATGATTTTGCCTCAAACATTGGTATCGGGCTTCGTTA
>JAUILX010000033.1 GCA_030433395.1 Chlamydiia bacterium | reverse complement strand
GGGCGCTTTTGCGCACAATATCAACGGCATTACGAGCAGTGGGCATGGACTTGCCACAGGCGCACAAGATCAAGCAGGCAAAAACCCACTTCAAAGTGCTTTACCTTTTTGAGACAGTATCCAAACACGTGCTTTGGCATGTTCGAGCACATCATGGATCACACTAGAAATGGGCTTGTTTTTAGGACCAGCACCCATAATGATGAGATCAATCCCCTCTTTTTCGACTAGCTCAATGATTGCTTTTGAAGCTGAGCGTGCGCGCAAAAGCTCAAGTTTTATCGGCACGTGAAATTCACGCCCCATTGCTTCTGCTTTTTTTAAAACATGTTCAAGCACTTCTGTGCGCTTTGCAAGCGGCGCTGTCAAGGAAAGGGTAAAGGGTATTTCAACAACAGAGGCCACGACCACCAAAGCTTTATGAGCTTTAGCAATCTCACAAGCCGCTTGTACAATCTCTGATGCAACACCCCCTCGAATAGGCACAAGCACTTTTTCAATTTTCATGGGCTTGAATTCAGGCACGCTGACCTTCTCAATCTGCACTTGTCCTGCAGGAGCAATATGATGGCGCTTGCGGTATAAAACATACATCAGCAAACCCGCCCCAAGCCAAAGAGTGCCAAGATAGCGGCCTTCAGGTTTGGTAACAATGACTAAAATCCAAACCGCAAAGGTAATGATGCAACCAAAGATGGCTGTGATCGGCAGCTCGTACTTTCCAAAGCGGATGTTGCACGGAACCTTGAAGGGACGACTTGTCTTGGGTTTTTTTATACGCATCATCAGAAGAGATAGGTGGGCAGACCCGAAGGCAAGCATCGCACCAAAATTGTATAAATCGGCTAAAAATGAAAGCTTCCCGCGACTAATAATCACGATAACACTTGCGGCTATTGCGAATAAAATAAGCGCAGTTGACGGTGTGCGAAAGCGAGGATGCAACCTATGAACAAATTTTGGCAATTGATAGTGCTCGCCCATATTGAATGACAAGCGAGAGGCTCCGATTAATCCGGCATTGGCAGCTACAAACAAAATAATGCCACCGAGCAGGCCAACCCAGGGAGCAAAAATTTTACCTCCTAGAGGCAAGGCTGTGACAATACCAGCAATAGGATCATCAAGATAAGTTGTTGAAAGATCTTGAGGAGACAGAGCAGAAATAGCTACAACAGAAATGCCCAAATACATAGCAACAAGTGTACCCATTGCAATCATAATAGCGCGAGGGACCGTTTTCGCAGGCTTGCGAGCCTCTGATGACAATTGCGTCATCGATTCAATTCCAGTGTAGGCAACCATTGCCATAGCGCAACCCTTTAAAAAGTCAGGCCAGCTCGGGCTCATTTTAGACCCAGCAGCACCGATACGCAAACCTTCAATCAGAGTCGGTAAATTAACAAGAGAATAAAGGCCAACAATGATGATCAGGCCTTGAGTCACAACTGTTAAAATGGTCAAAATACTCGATAGGCGCACCGAATGCTTGATCCCTCGAATATTTAAATAGCAAATGCTGCTAATCACTCCGACCGTAAATATCACTTTCCAAAAAGGGGCCTTCAAAAAAGGCACAAAATAGCTCAAATAAGGAGCAACGGCAAATGATGAGATGGCAATCGTTACAATAAAATCAAGTAGCAAGCCCCAGCCAGCAATGAATGAGATCATATCATTGAATGCTAACCTGGTAAAACTTGCTGAGCCGCTCGCTCCCCCCTTCATCGAAGACATCTCTGCGTAGGTAAGTGCTGTGCATGCAAAAACAAGACCTGCCAACGCTAAAGCAATAGGCGTGGCACCTAAAGCATATAAAGCTGTAATGCCAAGGGCATAATAAATAGAAGAGCCAAGGTCTCCATAACCAACAGCAAAGAGCTCGCGAATACCGAGCACGCGCTTTAATGAGCCTTTATCAATTTGTGAAATCTTCTGCGTCATACATGCACAGTAAAATAATTGTTAGATGCTCGTCAAGACTTGTTTTGGGAGCTGAAAAAAGACATTTTCTTCAGTGAAGATAACTTCTTCTTTTTCTGTGACACCAAGTATGCAAAGGCGGTCAATGATACCTTGGACCACATCTTCTGGAGTAGAAGCTCCTGCTGTTAACCCAATGGTCTTAACACCTTCTAGCCATGAAGGATCGATTTCGCAGTCGCTGTTGATTAAATAAGAAACAATCCCTTGCTTTGATGCAATTTCTCGTAGACGATTTGAATTTGAGCTCATAGGATCACCTACAACAAGAACTAAATCGCAAGCATCGCACACCTCGTTGAGTGCTAATTGGCGATTTGTAGTGGCATAGCAAATAGAGGCGCTAGGCAGCGTTTCGACATGCGGAAAGCGCTCTTTTAAGCGGTCGACCACTTCTTGCACATCGTAGATGCTAAGTGTTGTCTGCGTTGTGTAAAAAAGCTTTTGATCTGATCCAAATTCAAGCTTATCAACATCAGCAACGGATTCAACAACTGTTGTAGCCTCCGGAGCTTCACCTGCGGTGCCAATAATTTCAACATGTTTGCGTTTGCCAATTAGAATGACCTTGTACCCTTTAGCCGCAAAGCGTTTAACAGCTGAGTGGACGCGCGTAACCAGACCGCATGTCGCATCAATCTCGATTAAACTGCGTCTTTTTGCATGTTCTCGCACCTTGGGTGAAACGCCATGCGCAGAGTAGATGATACGTGCACCTTCTGGTACTTCATCGAGATCCTCAATGAAAATGGCGCCTTTTGCTTTCAGTCCATCGACAACGTGGCGGTTGTGGACAATTTCGTGTTTTACGTAGATAGGAGCGCCCCAAAGCTTTAAGGCTTCTTCGACTGTATCGATAGCCCTAACAACGCCAGCGCAAAATCCCCTTGGCTTTGATAGTAATAACTTCATCGTCCAATAATAACAAATTCTGGAAATAAAATCCAATTGTTGTAGAATGAAGGCATGAGCTCAAGATATCTAGACCCCACAAATGATGTTGCATTCAAGCGCCTTTTTGGTACAGAGGACCACAAACCTCTACTCATCAGTTTTTTAAATGCCATGCTCGGTCTAAAGAATAAACGAACGATCACAGAAATCCAAATCATTCCGCAAGAGCAAGTCCCTACAAATAAAGAAGCAAAATCAAGCATTCTCGATATTAAATGTACGGACCAACTTGGGCATCAATACATTGTCGAAATGCAAAACCACCACGTGCCTGATTTTATCAAGCGCTCCCAGTATTATGCTTCTCACTCATATGTTTCACAGTCACTGCGGGGAACAACTCATCTGGAGTTAAAACCCATTATCCTCCTTGCTATTGCCAATCACATTCTGTTTCCTCAAAAGAAAAAAGTGATCAGCTACCATAGGACCTTAGACACTCACACATATGAAAATGACCTGCAGGACATAGCATATGTCTACGTAGAGTTACCTAGATTTAATAAAACTGAAACTGAGCTCAAAACATTGCAGGATAAATGGCTGTATTTTTTTAAAAACTGGAATTGTACAGATCATATTCCCCCATCTGTCAAAGAGAGAGAGATCATTGAGGCCTACCGCTCAATGGAAGAATTTAACTGGTCTCCAGCACTTAAAGATGCCTATATTAAAGCTAATATTGCCATTTCTGAAGAACATGAAGGCAAAAGACGTGAGTATGAAAAAGGCAAAACTGAAGGTCTAGAAGAGGGCCGGGAAAAAGAGCGTGCGAAAATCGCTGTTCAGTTGATTCAAAAAGGCTTCCCAGCAGATGACGTGGCAGATTTACTTGGAATACATAAGAGTGACGTAAAAATTTAGCCTACTGCACGTCGGTGGCGCAGCGGAATCCATAGGTAGAGTTGAACGATCCGGGATTGTTGCGGTGACGGTGAGCACAACGCATATCCTCTTTAAGCCCTTTCCAACAGCCGCCTCTTAGCACGCGGTAAACGCCCTGGATTGGTCCCTTAGGATTTTCTGGCTCTTGTTGCGCTATGTCGTAGCTGTGAAAATCATACCAGTCTTGACACCATTCATAAACATTACCTGCCATGTCAAATAGGCCATAGCCGTTAGGCGGGTAGGAGCAGACAGATGTGGTATCTGTGCTGAAAAAGTTAGCTTGTGAGCGCTCGATATTTGATCCTGTTGGAAATGTGGCCTCGGGTAGAGCGCCTTTCGCAGCTATTTCCCATTCGGCCTCTGTTGGCAAACGCTTGCCAACCCATTTTGAATAAGCCATGGCTCCGTACCAGGTGACTCCAACAACTGGATGCTTGGAATAGCCAGACTCTATATGATACTTACCGCCAGCTTTTCGAATCCGAGCATCGCGTAAATGGATGATGTCGTTATTATTGCGGTCTTTTTCACCGCCCATAGCTTCTAAAAATCGGACGAACTGCTCGTTTGTAACTGGGTGTGTTTCGATAGCAAAACTTTGTAAAACGACTTTGTGAACAGGGCGCTCATCGCGCGTGCCATGTTCACTACCACGCATAAACTCATCACCATGAATAATGATCATTTCCGATTCAATTGGTTCGATATCGACATTTTGTTGGGGTTCTGGTTTATAAGGCGCAACGGTTGTTTCGGTATTGAAAATTGCCCCTGGATCATCTTCGTAGGTAGGCCGCTCAATTTTTCCTTGTTGGCGAACCGGTTTTAAAGAGGCCATTACAGGCTTAGGAGAATTAGCTTTTTGTGCTTGCTCGATCGCAGTTTCCACTGTTTGAAGCGGTTGTGCAGCAGGTGCACTCCAACGAGCCATGGTATTCAAAGCAGCAGCACTCACTGATTTTGCTCCACCAAGGTTTGTTAGAAGTTGCCCACAACTCGATACTCTCTTTATAGGATCGGGTTGTAAAGTACTGTAGAAAAAATGATCCCAAGCAAGTTGCAGGTCAGGAAATATTGTTGAGGGAAGGGTGAAAAACCCTTCTGGAAAAATGCGCATGATCAAATAGTAAGCAAGCACACCAAAAGAATAGATATCAGCTTTATAATCAATAGATTCAAGCGCACCGTGGATTTTTTGTTCAGGCGCTAGAAACATGTAATTATTTACAAAGGATTGGTGCAATTGCGATTGGTTTGAGCTCTCAGGCGCATATTTACCATCATTATCGATAGCAATATCTAGCTGCTCAGCAACTGCTTTATAAGAGCGTGTGAGAACTTTGCCTGTACCAATCATGCGAGCTAAAGAAACATCTGTTAAGTATAGATGAACACCTTCATCCCCTTGACTAACTAAGATATTGCTTAATTTTAGATTTCGGTGCGATATTTTCTTTTGGTGCAGGTAATCGAGTGCTGATGCGATTTGCTTTAATAAATAAATCACCTGGGTCTCTTTGAGACGCTCTTTGTTCGTGCTAAGGTATTGCATCAGATTGGTGGTCTCGCCAACTGCATCAACGATACAGTCTGTGACGAGAAAATAAAGACCATCAGCAAAGCAGATATCGTGCACTTTTACGATATGAGGATGATCAAGTGTTGCAAGAAGTCCGACTTCTTTTTCAAAACGTTGCACAAAACCGCGATCTTCTGCCAATTCCTCCGGCAGCACTTTTAATACGTACTGCTTTTTTATAAAACGGTGCTGGACCAAATAGACAGCGCCAAGAGATCCATGGCCAATTTCTTTTAAAATTTGATAATCACCAATTTGCTCTTTTACACTCATACTTTAAAACAGTCCAAAGTTGCGTGCGATAAAATAGGCACAAGTTAAGACCATGACTGCAGCACCAGCCCAAAGCAGATTTGGCAACCACTTCACGCCACCTCCCATGTGTCCGCGCACCTCTAAAGTTCCTATGCCATAAGCAAAATCATAATTTTGGTTAGGCAATCTGAACGCTTGTGGGTACTCGCGAATGATCTTTTCAATATCAATGTCTAGAAAGCTTGCGTACTGACGCATGAATCCTAATGCATAAACCGAAGACAAAAACTCATCAACACGCCCTTCTTCTATAGCATCGAGATAATTTGAACGGATCGATGTAGCGTTTTCCACATCTTTTACAGAAAGACTTCTTTCTTTGCGCTTTGCTCTAAAAAACTGTCCAATGCGCTTAATTTCTTCTGACGCCATAATTCACCTTTCTACTTGTTGTATTCGCAAGTCTACACGAAAGAACAATTTCGTCAAAATGCGATTCTTAGTATGATGCATAATATGACACATTATCTGAAACAAATTGATTTATCCCATGCTGCAAAGCTGCAAAATGACTTGCCCGGGCAAGGTTTTGAATTAAGCAGACCACAACATACGATTTTCCAAGCAAAAAAGCCCGGCATTACCTGCACACTTTATGAGTCAGGCAAATTGATGGTACAAGGTAAAGGTAAGGATGAGTTCATAGAATTTTATATTGAGCCTCTTATTGGTGACTTTTCCTTCTCTCACCCTGAAAATAATTTAGATATGACCCCGCATATCGGTGTAGATGAAGCAGGCAAGGGCGATTTTTTCGGACCGTTAGTCATTGCTGCTGTCTACGCAGACGAGGCTCGTATCAAATATCTGCTTGAAGAAGGGGTCTGTGATAGCAAAAGACTTTCTGACAAGGTGATCGTGCGCCTAGCTAACAAGCTTCGCAAGCTGACCCACTTTATTGTAAAGATCACTCCCCCAAAATATAACGAGCTCTACTCTAGTTTTGGCAATCTCAATACACTGCTCGCCTGGGGCCACGCCACAGCTATCGAAGAGCTACACGGAAAAACGCAGTGTAAAAATATTTTGATTGATCAGTTTGCAAATGAGGTTGTAGTAGAATCTGCCTTAGCAAAGAAAAAACTTTCTCTTAATCTTGATCAACGCCACAAAGGCGAAGAAGACCCCGTTGTTGCTGCAGCTTCCATCCTTGCTCGAGATGGCTTTCTTCATGGCATTGAATCCCTTGGAAAAAAAGTCGATATGGAGCTTCCCAAAGGAGCATCCAAACAAGTGATTGCTGCAGGCAAACGCCTTGTTACAATGCATGGGCCTGACATCTTGAAAGAAATCGGCAAGCTCCACTTCCGTACACGCAATGAAATTTTGCAGGACAGCTTTTTATGCTAACATCTTTAAGACTTCAAAACGTCATTCTTGTAGACGCATGTACCATCGAATTTCAACACGGTTTAAACATCATCACCGGGGAAACAGGAGCTGGCAAAAGTGCTATCATGCACTCGATTGCCGCCCTTCTTGGAGCCCGAGCTGACACCTCTCTTATTCGTAAGGACTGTGAATATGCACTCATCGAAGGCATTTTTGATCTACCCTTAATCTCCCCTGCTTGGTCTCTGCTCGATGAGGCAGGCATCAGAGTTGATCCTCAAGAGCCTCTCATCATCCGCCGTGAGATCGCACTTTCGAAAAAAAGCAGACTTTGGATTCAGTCACAAGCAAGCTCCCTTGCTCTACTCTGCGACATTAGCAACCACCTTGCAGAGCAAGTCGACCAAGGGGCATCTCAAATCCTCAAATCACCTCAAGCTCAGCTGCATCTTCTAGACACTTTTGGAAAACACGATCTAAATCCCTACCAAGCAACGCTAAAAGTTCCAAGCACAAAACCCATCCAGCCCCTTCAAGCTGAGCTCGATGAAATTGAAGACTTATCCCTTCAAGACAACGAAGAAGAGCTTCTTTTTGCTGAACATAGCCGCCTTGCAAATAACCAAGCGCTCAATGAGCAATGCACACATCTTATTGAGGCTCTTTCAAAGCTCACCTCTCAATTCCAGCCCATCAAGCGCCTGAGTAAAAGCCTAACGCAGCTTGATCCATCTCTTGAAGAAAACGAAAAACTTATCGCCTCAGCCCTTTGCAACCTGCAAGAAGCCGAGCGAGAATATTCACACTACTTTGACCGACTTGAGTTTTGCCAAGGACGCTTTAATGAAATCGAATTGCGTCTATCTGAAATCAACCGCCTCAAGCGCAAAATTTCTTGTAGCTTTGAAGATCTTCTCACACGAGCCGATGATCTCAAGCAGCAAATTGAAACAGCTAAAAACGCTGAGCAAACCCGCAGTGATCTTCTAAAGGAACGAAAGCTACTTGCAAACGCATTAACCGAACAAAGAGCCGCAAGTGCCAAAATCCTATCCAATGCACTCACCGAACAATTGCATTCGCTTAACATGCCAAAAGCGCAAGTCACCATTCAAATGAGTCAAACACCCTTAACATCAACAGGGCAAGATCAGATCACATTTCTACTAGCTGCAAATCCTGGCGAGGCAGCCATTCCGATTCAATCTTGTGCCAGTGGAGGCGAGCTTTCCCGCTTACTTTTAGCCCTTAAACTCATCATGACAGCCAGCACACCAACACTCATTTTCGATGAGATCGACAGCAACATCGGTGGACAAACAGCAACACTCATCGGAGAAAAACTCAAAGCGCTTGGGCAAAACACTCAAGTGATCTGCATCACTCACTTTCCTCAAGTTGCCAGGCAGGCTGATCACCATCTACAAATCACGAAATCCGAAGAGAGAGGACGCACCTTGACCCTTGTGAAAGAGCTCGTTGCGCTCGAGCGCAAATCTGAAATCGAAAGAATGATGGGGTTAGTTAAGAGCTAAGGAGGATTTCAATTCATCAAGGCGATCAACTAAAAATAAAGGTACAGAATCAGAGTTATACTGCACGCCTTTTTTAATTAGATAGCTAATTATTTTCCACTCATGAGAGCTTTCTCCATACGTACTGTAATGAAGTGACATAGATAAAAATAGTGAGTCAAGAATTGACTGACCATCACATCGGTGGTGTAGGTCTGCTCCACGTTGTATCAATAAATTAACAAACTCGATGTCTAATCCACGGTGAAACTTCTCTTTGATCAAACACCAGATCGGAGTCTTGTTATCATCAAATGTAAAATTGAGGCCTACATCTTGGCATTGAAGCAAGAAGATATATCTTTTATTTTGCAAACAAACCACATCGCTTACGAGTTGTTTTTGTTGAATACTAGATAGCTTATTAGCAAAGCCCTCTAAAACAAGTCCATTCTCCCTTGAGCGAACTTGTCTTGCGCTCAGAAGCTTTACATGCCACAATTTTAAAAGCCAAAATGAATGCAAATCTTTAGATTTTTTGTAGCAATTAATAAGAATCCATCTGCAGGAATTATCAACTGTTTCAGAACCAAAAAGCTCACAGAACAATTCATACTGTTTAAAGTTT
>JAUILX010000192.1 GCA_030433395.1 Chlamydiia bacterium | reverse complement strand
CTTCCCACTGCTGGCGTTTTGCTGGATCAGGTTTTGGCATATTCACTCCTTTGTTTTAGCGATGCCATGAGCCTAGCAAATCGACTTAGTTTTTCAAAGATGGGTAAATATGACGCTTACGATGATTTACGGATCTAGGTAGAGTGCATAGGGACAGAACTTCGTGTTGTTGCCTGGTGAAAAGGGGCGAAAAGGCCCTGTTTTCCAAATGAAATTCAGGGGGTGGATAGTGCATTAAGTGCTTCTGGCTCCGGTGCTAACAGAGGGGCGACAACGCTTATAACGCTGACCAGTGCTGGAGGCGGTCTCGACGTCAACAACAATATGGACGACAACGACAACAACGGGCTGGCTGGTGTGCGGAAATTCTGCAGAAAGACAATTCTCCCCTTGGCGTTTGCTAGGGGGAGGCGAACTTGATCCAGCCGCCGATCATGCGACCGATTTCTTGAAGCTTGGATTGTAGGTTGACGTATTTTTTGGAATCTATGGCGTGTGTGTCTTTGGCGAGACGGACAAAAACTTTTAAGGTGTCAAGTTGGTCACTCATGCGATAGAGATGGGTGCGATCGCGTTGATGACTCATGCTAATCAGTGCTTCTAAAAGCTCAAGGGCTTTGGATTGGCACTTTTGCCAAATTGTGTAGCGTTGAAATTTGGGAATTTGTGCACTTAGGATGTGCAGCGTCTTGTAGAGCTCGTAAACGTTTGAAAACAAAGGTGTATCAAAAATGGATCGTTTTTGCCCTGATGGTTGTTCTTTTGAAAGCATGATTGATGTTTCCAATATTTTTGCTTGTTGGGATCAGTTTAAACGAGGCAAGAAAAAAAAGAAAGATGTTCAGGAATTTGAGCGATTTTTAGAAGACAATATCTTTGCACTTCATGATACGCTATTGCATTTACGCTATAAGCATGGGCCTTATGAAAATTTTACTGTATTTGAGCCAAAAAGGCGCAACGTTAGTAAAGCGTGTATCCAGGACCGTCTGGTCCATCATATGGTTTACAGCATGCTCATAAAAGTTTACGATTCTCAGTTTTTCTTCTATTCACTTTCATGCCGGAGAGGCAAGGGCGTCCATGTAGGTGTTAATGCCTTACAGAAAATGGTTAGGCAGGTCTCTCACAATGGTAAGTTGCCTTGGTATGCATTAAAAATAGATGTAAAACGCTTTTTTGACCATGTTGATCATTCGATTTTGAAAACTTTGCTCAAAAAGCGCATTATAGACAGTAAGATTTTGTTGATCCTACATGAAATCATAGACAGTTTTTGTTATACTCAAACCAAAGGGTTGCCTTTGGGGAATGTGACATCACAGCTGTTTGCAAATCTTTATCTGCATGAATTTGACCTCTTTGTTAAGCACAAGCTGAGATTGCGATACTACCAGAGATATTGCGATGATTGTGTGATGCTTGCTAACTCATGCGAGGACTTGGCCACCTGTATGCCTATTATTGAGCAATTCATATGGAAAAATCTGTGCTTAAAACTCCACCCACAGAAGATCATTTTTGCAAAAGGATCTCAAGGGATAGATTGGTTAGGCTACCATATATTTTTAGATTATTGCCTTGTGCGCAATAGCACTAAAAAACGCATCATAAAGCGACTAATACTAATTGAAAATATTAATCATACTGTGGCATGATGTGTTTTTCTTTACATATGGAGGAAAACATGACGCCAAGATCTCAATTTGCCAAGCAATTAACGG
>JAUILX010000032.1 GCA_030433395.1 Chlamydiia bacterium | reverse complement strand
GATGTGTCCAATTCAAGAAAAAGTGCTCATAGACTGTGCGAATCGATGTGCTGCTGCTCGCTTAACTTTTAATCTAGTTCCTCTACTTATTTCAGGAGCTCAATATTCGTCAGATGACTTATATCAGCTAATTCAATACAGAATGATGATGGGAGTGGAAAAGGTCTTTACCGCGTCGGATTCATCTCATTTCAGTTATTAACATGCCATAATTGCGCCCTATTTTGCCAGATTGGCTGGCTGCAGGAATCAATTTACGGTGCTTCTCTCCTCGCTAAGGTGGATCCACAGCTTTCGCGTTGCCCAAAACCGATTTTTGAGGCCCATTCGGTATATTCAAGAGCTATTTGACATAAAGAGATTGGGCGCCTGAATTTAGCATTTATAGAAACAGAGTCTCTCTGGGTGAGGCAATGATTTTTTGCAGCGGAACCGTTTGAGGTAGCTCCGCGCAAAAAAAGAGTTGACCAAAATACCAACATTGTCAAACAATGCTTTGCATAAACCAGGAGAGACTTATGCCAATTCAGCCAAAACTAACGCTAAAGGTCCACCAAAAACCCGTTGAGTTCACAGTTGAAGGAACCCGCCTCAAAGCCTACGATTTGCTCGCACAAAATGCGCTAATAATCGATGGCCCGACGCAAGCCGCTGATAGCAACCGCTGCTTTTCTGCCTTGAAAGAAAGCCATCTGATCCTAAATGGTAACCAGCTGACCATATTGCCAAAGGGCTTTGGGGGTGCGGGTGGGAAACAAGAAGCCATCGAAATTCCCGATGAGTACATTTGCCCCATCACCCACCAGCTCATGTACGACCCTGTGATAGCAGCAGACGGAGAGACCTATGAGCGTGAGGCCATCGAACGCTGTTTAGCCTCTAATGAAAATAGTCCGTTGCACGGAGATATCCTTACCCATAAAATTCTGACACCCAACCGAGCCTTAAAACGTACCATAGATAACTTCCGCAAAAAAATAAAAGCCGCTGATGAGGAACTCTACCTACCTACATCGCTTGTACAAAACTGCCAAACAGCTGTCATTGCACAAGATCTCGCAAAGACCAAAACCCTTTTACAAAAAGAGCCCCGCTTATTTCAGCACAAATTTGAAAACAACCAAACCCTACTAGAGCTTAGCTTTCAAACCACGCCCGATACCGTCGAAGCCATCCTAGACCTTTATCCCCAAGTCCAAAAACCCCCACTTACAGACAGCTTGTGTGCTAAAATCTCCAAAGCCCTTGGTCATCAAGGATTACAAGTCCTGCTTACCGCCTATGGCAGCACTGTTTCATTCAATACACGCTTAGAATCCGCCATAGCCCACAAATCCATCGACTACACCAAAGCGTTGCTTAAATTAGGAGCAGACCCCAGCCAAGCCAACGAAGCCGGCCAAAGCCCTCTACACCTAGCCGTCGATGCCGACAACAAAGCCATCATCAGCATCCTTTTGCAAAATGGCGCTGATCCAAAACAGCCCAATACCGCCGACCAAACCCCCATAGAGTATGCAACCCTTGCTAACAAACCCCACCTTGCAAATCATATTGCCTTCCAAAAAAACAAACTCCGAGTCCATCCCCATCTCACACCCTTACAAAAACAAGTCGACCAACTCATGTCCATGCAGATAGCCACCCTACAAACCCTAGAAAAAATCACTAACCACCTCCATCCCGATACATGCAAACACGTCCAGCAAGACATCAATAACCTACACCAAAAACTTTCCACCATCCTAGCCACGCCCGCCACACGCCCCAGACCAAAACGTCCTCAGTCCATCAAATCCGTTCAGCCTGCTACACCCCAAAACATCCGTCAAAGCGACCTTGTAGAACTCCTCAATCAACACTTCCAAGATCTTGATACCCTCTTACGCCTTTTTCAAGATGGTGACCTAAAACTCGGACAGAACCAACAACACACCCTCATCCTCCACTACGCCAGCGCAGGACTTCTCATGCGCATTTTTCATCTCCTTGGCATCGCCTCCAACCAAAAACAGCTTCCCCAGCTCTTCACCGACGAGCACAGTTTCTTTGAAAGACCCACCGCTTACGAATACCGCGGCCAGCTCATGCACCACCTCTTCAAATTCAGCGGCTGCACCCTTGCCCTCATCAACACCGCAAAAGCCCTTCAGCCCCTCTCACGAGCCATCCAAAGCCTTAAAAATAGCGGCAAAGCAACCATCGAACCAGAAGAAATCAGCTCTCTGCCTATCTACAAAATCGCTCGCATCACCGAAGGCATCGAAGACACCGTCAAAGACCAACTCAGAGCCACAGAAGACATCGACCAATACCTATCAGAGCTAGCCATCCTCAACCAGCAAGCACAGGCCCTCAAAAACAAAAATCAAACCCTGTGGCAACAAGCTGGCCTCCTGCACTTTGCCATTACCACCCTCTCATGCGCCCTAGGCCAACGACTAAAAGATATCGCAGCCTATCCAGCCTACCAAACCCTTAAAAACAAGCTTACCCAGGCAGATCCCAATGCCATCCAAACCACCACCCTAGGAGATAAAACCTATACCACCACCCTTTTTGAAAGCGATCGTCTACGCTTTGGTCACGCCTACAACCATCAAAACCTAGCCCCCGGAAAAGCTAACGTTGAGCACCTCAGAGAAAAAACCTTTTCCCTCCTAACCCCAGACCAGCTCACCCAACGCCTAGACCTAGCAGCAAAATTGGCTCCCACCAGAGCTGGCCGTCAAGAACCCATCCCACTCTTCTTTCAACAGCCCAAGAGCCGCTTTGGATTTACCGACCAACAGCTCACAGAGCTTAGCCAAGCCCTTGCTAGCATTAGCCAGCAACCTCGGGCATCAAGCCTAGCCTTAAAGCCAGAAGCACCACAAAGTCCAGCCATTCCAGAGCCGGCCTTTGGGAAAGCAGCCTGGACACAATCCCAATCCTCTGCTGCTTCAGTCGAAGTTAAGCAGATTCTACTCCGAGAAATTGTCCAGCCTCTCCCCGAACAAGCGTTAGGAGCGGACGCGTGGGCGCATCTAGGAGACGTTGGAGAAGAGCCACCCTTACCTGAAGATATGGAAGCTATCCTAGCCGAGCCCTGCCCAGCAGCGCTAGGACTAGAGCGTTTTGGCACAACCATCGGTGAGACCCATATTTTAGTGCTCATTCCCGCCACACTCAACGACAAAAAGCTTACTTTGGAGCGCTTCAAAACCTTCCTTGACAGCAGAGATGGTCCTAAAATTACCTCTTGGTGTCCTGAAGACAGTGAAAACAACCATGCAGTTGCTAGTTACTGGGCACTCATAAGCAAAGACTGCATCCAGAACAGCAAAAACAAAACCTACGTTCAGCAAAGACAAATGGTAGCGCAGCTGGGAGATCGCTATCGACTGCCAAAAGTGATCGAAATGACCTTTGGGCTGTACTTGCAAGAAGTCACCCATCACGATAACCTTTACGCAAATTCATGGGCACGCTGCAAGGAAATGCACTCGTATGGTAGGTATCCGATAGCTTGCTGCGGCTTTGGCGGTGGTGGCGGCGTCGGTTACTTCTACGACAGTGCCAGCCACGACCTCGTAGGGGTGGGGGTTCTCCGAAAGTCCAGTTTTTAAATTGGATCTTGATTTTTGGTAGAATCTGCCCAAGGTGGACTAGTGCAGGATAGGCCTGAGGCAGCTGCGCGCAAAAATTGAGTAAAAAATTTAGAAAGAGTGTGTTAACAGGGCAGGTCTCAATCCGCTTGAGAGACATTTTAAGACAAGAAGCATTAGGGCACGAAATAAAAATTATTATAGGAAAAATAGCGAGCGATCACGCGCATATGTTCACCAGCTATAGGTTAACTCAATGCTTAAGCAAAATCATGCAGTGGTTGAAGGGAGTAAGCTCGAGATTGATGTTGGTCGAGTTGTCGCATTTGCAAAAGCAATTTTGGGAGAAGCACTTGCTGATTGTAGACGAGTGTGGTTCAGTAACCTGAGAGTTTTTGCCTAAACTCAAAGAGCTTTGTGTCGCCATACTTGCGTATCTGAATACAGTGAATATGCTCTAGATCTAGTTTATCAAGTTTGTTTTCAAAGCACTGGGATTCTTCTAAGAAGATGCGTGTTTGAGGGTGGAATAGAGTGCTTTTGTCAATTTGATGAAGTGTTTTTTCTGTTAGCGGTGTGCCATAGGGCGGATCGATATAGATGATATCAAAGCATACATCTTGCTCGATGAGGTTTATTAAAGAGCGTTGCGAAGGTTTTGCGAGCAGTTGTGAAGTATGAGTGAGCCCAAAGGTTTCTAGATTTGACTTGAGGCAACTGATAGCGGCGGGTGCATTTTCAATAAAGGTTGCAAATGCAGCTCCTCGGCTTAGCGCCTCGATGCCCATCTGGCCGCTGCCGGCAAAAATATCCAAAAAATGACAGTCCTGCAGCTCTTGAGCGCAGATGTCAAAGATGGACTTTTTCATCCGGCCGATAGTTGGCCGAGTAGCTGATCCTTTTGGAGATTTTAGGACTCTGCCTTTTAGATGGCCGGCTATGACTTGCATAAACTCAAAATGTTGTTGGCTTGCTCTAGGGCATCCCTAGTGGATTTGTGAAAGAGGTCTGAGATAAACTTTGCATTCTCATCGTAGAGCTGTTGGTCGAATAACTGGGCAGAAGTGGAGGGAGTAGGACTAAATACCATCTTTTTGCTGATATTCACGTAGCGGCCCTTTAATCGGGCTTGAAGCATGAGAGTAAATGGTTCAAGAGAATCGGTTTCGCCATAGATAACAAGAGGAGTTGATCGGTAGAGATTGGGCAGTCTGGGGTTTTCTGTGTAAAGTCGGTGTTTTGTATCGGGATTTGAAGGCAAAACAACGGGATAGAGATCGCGGGCAATTGGCTCATTTAACTTTTTAACAAAGGCTGCAAACTTGCGAGGAAAGGAAACAAGGTTGGGAGCGTAGAAGGGGCGACCACGCTGGGTGGCGCTCAGTATTTGCAGGTGGCGATGCGCTACTTGGCTGCCGCTGCTTGCAGGGTAAAGGCTAAACAGGTTCTGGTTATTTAAAACTAGGGTGCGCGCTTCTTCACCTTTTTTTGGAAGGAAAGGTAGCGACTGGCCATCAGTGAGGAGTAAAACAGTATGTAAACCCGGTTGATCTTGCAGCTCAGTGTAGATCTGATTGAGCATTTTATACGTGTTTGTTTTTTTGTGTGAGCGTTTCAAAGAGAGCCCATTGAGATAGGCTCGGGCGGCAGCTTTTGAACTTGGAGTTACAGCTAGCGGAACGGGACTAAATGAAATAAGGCCATCCTCATAGCTAATTATATTAAAGCAGTCATCTTGATGTATGTAGGGAAGTGCTCGCAGAATCCCCCCTTTGTATGTACTAATTTTAGTCTTATCAAGGGGCAATGTATTATCAATGACAAAATGAATGTTTTGTGGAATGCGTGCAAAATGAGCGGATTCACAGGTTTTTAAAGTAATAGCGTAGGAATAACGTTTGCTGTTTGCTTTTGGCATCCAGGCGAGCTCAACACTAAATTCTGTATTAAGAGTGGTTGTGTCGAGTTCATAAAGGGATGGAATTCCAGATAAATTGGCAAAGGTTAAACGGTTTTTTCGATTAACATCTTCACACAAAGCTAATCGTATGCGATTAATCGATGTGGGGAAAGGCAAGCTTGGTTTTTGTTCAGGAGTTGCGCACCATAATTGCTGAGGCCCAATGCTCAATGATGGAGGTGTTATAGCCTTTGGCATGGAGATAGGAATTGGTTTAATTTGGTGCGTTTCAAATGTGGGCGAGTGACCAAACTTGCGTATATAGGCATCACTACGTGCAAATACAAGACGACTGCTGTGCTGTTTTTTGGCCTCATGGAGTAGAGATATCGAGTTCAGTTCATTAAGTGGTGATAACGCTGCAGGGTGCATGGGTATGCTGGTGCTTTTGATTAAATTACGACGGTGATCGTAGGCAGTTATTACAAATGGCTCAAAATTGAAGCTTTGGCTAGTGCATTTTTTTATTGAGAAGCTAGAGTCAAGGGAAAGGTTGCCGAGAAAAAGTTCTTTCGAAGGTTGGAATTGTGTATCAAAGCAGAGTGTCTTTTTGATGGAGGCATCCTGGGGCAGTAAAGCAATGCAATCAGCTGCTAATTCACTAAATTTAGAGAAGTTTAAAGCAAGTGTTGGAATGAGTGCACCTGTTGTTTGTAAAAGTGGTCGCCCGTCCGGGACTGCATCAAGGGAAAATATTGGTAAAAGGGGCTCATGCGATGAAATCACCAGTGGTGAAATATATAAATCACAATCAACCCATTGCCCAACAGAGTCAATTGAGTGAGGGCGGAAGGGCATTTGAGCTTTTTGCCGCTTACTTTTAGGAGCGGATAATTTGTCTGTAACGACTAACAAATTGGTCGTTAACTCCTTTGTTATAAAAGCTTTTGGAAGGATTTGATGGGCTCGGAAGTGAATAAAGCCCATTGCCATATGATCGCGGATTTTAAAGCCTGTTTCACTCAAGGTTGGCAGCGCAATTGTTAATGGTAGAGGCTCTAAAATCAGGGCCGATGGTTCAAGGTAGAAAAAGTTTAACTCGATATCTTGAAGAATGGGGTGAATGGATTGCTTAGTGATGGAGTCATCAGGAACATTAGCGATAAACGCAGGATAGCAGAACGTAATGCCGCTAGGCTGCTTTTGCAATGCAGCATGCTGATGGTGTTTAACAGTTTTGAGTCCATATCTGAGTTTTTTAATGTTTGCAGTTTCCTTGAAGGCGAATTCAGGCGTATGGGTGAGGTGATTCACAACATTAATAGGGACGATCGGATTTGAATTTTGTTGACGGGTTAGGCTCTGGTAGCGAGGTGTAATCAATTCAGTTTCTCGGTCATCGGTAAATTGGTGTGATTTTACAATATTGATGCAGTACTTTGTCTGGTTAAAGGCAATGGCTTTTCCTCTGGTTGGGTATGGATGATGAAAAGCCAGCTGAGAAAACGGGTCTATGGTGGTGGTATAAATAAAATAAGGGAGGATAACTTGATGCTCATTAACCAATTTTTTAGGCTCTGTCGAGAATTCTGGTCGTTTAATGAATTCTAATGCGGCATTTTGGCAGCCTAGTTGAGATTCTTGTAGAGGGCCTTCAATCTTGATTTCACAAGGGAGGGTCAATGATGTCATGGCGATGGTAGCAATTTTAGCTTTTGGGCATGCCAAATAGGAGAGTTTTAATGACAAAGACAATGCTTCATTAGATATTACAAGTGGATCCAGAGAAAATGACTGAGGGGTTAATTTAAGACTTTGAACCTTAGCTTGAATTAGTGCTTTCGTAGATTCTTCTTTTGCTTTGAATATTTGCTTGTAAATTTGGTTATCTAATCTTGCATACCAGTGATGGGCTATAGAGGGAAATTCAGTGGTAGGATTCTTTGGTATTTTGTGATGTGGGAATTGTGCAGTGGCCAAAATAGGTTGTAATACTTGTGACTTAACTACGAATGGCAGTGGTTGAGATCGCGTTATTGGGAGGAGCATAGGATTGGAGAAGTCCGAGCAGTTTATATCTCTTATGGATGGTTCATGCCATGGGCGTTTAGGAAATATCCAATTCTGTTTCTCCAATGGGATTTCATGAGGGGAGTTATTGGCAGGAAGTTCTGTAAAAGAGTGTTGATGATCAAATGTGTGCTTCGGGATTTTTAGAGGTTTCGTCCACGCAATAGCTGGGATCGCCATCATAATGATGGCGACCTTAAGCCCAGAGCTAACCAGTGTTGTATTTATTGGCAAAGCTAGATCCCCAGTGATGCCAAGTCTTGTTTGGTTTTTTCTACCTGCTCACGTAAATAAGCGCTTGTCAGTTGATCGCTTTCAAGCTCTTCAACAAGTCTTTTTGCAGCCAAGGCTTTGTCCTTAGCGCTTTCAATTGACTTAACAGCCAGAGCTTGCTCAGCTTCAAGTAAGGCAATTTGCGCATCGACATAACGCATATGAAGATGGAAAAGATGATTCTTTTCTGGATCTTCTTGCAGTGTCGTGTAGTAGTTTTGTGAGTTGATATCATCTGTGGGGCTAAAGTCTTCTTTGAGCCTAGTTAGGAAAAACATGTGTCTGTCTGCACGTTCATTTTTTGGAGACAGATCAGCACGCATTTTTGCATAGTCAATAGCAGCTTCTAAGTGAATAGGCTCTGTTGACGCTTGTTTTTTGATCTGCAGCTCTTTTAGGTTGTATAAAACAGATCGCATCTCGTCATTGTCTTCAGTTCTTGATGCTGGATCAAGCTTTTGAAATCTTAGGCGAGCTTCTTTTAAAAGGGCCACGTAGGACAGCTCTGAAGGGCTGTATTTGGCTGTTTCAGCAATAAAGCTATAAGTTTGCAGCGCTTTATCCTCGTCACCTAAAGATTCATGAGCTTTTGCAAGTTCTAAAAGAGCGCGTCTTTGCAGTCGCCAGTCCCAGCTTGGATGGCTATTTTGCTGAGCTGCCAAGCTTTTTAATAGGTCGCGTTTGTGATTAGCTAATCCTTGCTGGTCGAGTAAGTCTGCAAGTTTTAAGACTTCTCCTTCTATAAAAAGAGAGTCTTCATTGATTTCTACAACAGTCCAAGCATCGTCAACCGTTACAGTGGTTTTTAACAGTTGGAATGCTCGTTGGTGGCTGAGGGTTTTCTCATCACTATCTTTGGTTTTATTTCCTGTTTCGTAGAAGTAATTTGCAAGCCAAAGTTTGTTTTCTGCCTTGATGGGTTGTGTATCTAGATCAATGGCTTTGTACAAATGTAAAGCGGCTTTACATAGGAATGAATCTTGATCTTGTGTCAATGAAGAAAGGGTTAAATAGGCGTTATAAAGCTCTAAATGTACGCCAGCTGTGTCAAACATTTCTGGATTGAGTAAGAGGGCTTTCTCAAGGTGTAAACACACGGGTTGTAGGTCGTGATTAACCTCTTTCGATGCCAATCCTGCGATGTAGTGTGCTTCTGCAATGGATGGATCATCTGAGTAATCCTTGAGGTAGGTCTCAATCTTGCGATAGGCAACATCAAAAAGGTCCAGTTCAAAGGCTATTTTGCTCTGTAAAAGACGGTATTCTCGTTGCTCGTCTTCTCCAAGTATGTTTTCATGATCTAGCACAGTCGATAAATCGTTGTAGAACCTGTTACGAGAGTAGTGGATATCCTCTGATACCTGAGCTTCTTTG
>JAUILX010000031.1 GCA_030433395.1 Chlamydiia bacterium | reverse complement strand
CTCAAGTTGATAATGCCTCACGCGCATTTCATTAAGCCTTTGTAAGAGCTGGCCATCACCCGATTTTACTTCTTTAACAGGCTGTGTCTTGAGTCTACGTTTAAGCTCATCAATAACGCGCTGATCGGCCTTAACGCGATCGACGTATTTTGCCCTCATTCGCTTTGTTTGAGCTGTCTCCAACTGGCCGATTGCCATCAATTGCTTAACGCTGCTAATCCACTGCTCATCTTCTTGCTGAGCTAATTTTAAACGCTTTGTCTCTTTAACAAGCTTGTCCCTTTCCTGTGAATACTGCTCTTGATGGTGTTGATGCCCTTTTTTAAATGCTGCTAAATTCTGCAGTTGGCACTCGCGGTGCTTGAGTACACCTCTAACTTCCTCCATACAAAGCGCTGTGAGAAAAAGTGCTGCTAAAATAGGCACAACTAAACATAGCTCTGCCCATAAATTCACTGGTGGATTAAAACATAAATATCCGATGACAATCACTGCACTTGCAACAAATCCACGCATGCGAAAAAGAGATGAAAAAAATAGACCGGCTACAGCAATTGAGCTAACGCCAAGCGAGCCTGCAGAAAACTGCAATAAAAGCGCGCTTAAAGTTGCCACTAAAAAAAAGGGCCCTAGTGCCATCCAGACAATTAACTGAGTGGCAACAGGCAATTTACCGATTGCTTTCATAACAATTCCATGAGCTCTGCCATCGACAAAAAGCCAAGGCGTAAACGCTCAACATCAAAATGTTCATTTGGTGAGTGGATAGCATCTCCTGGGAATGCAAACCCCATGAAAAGCACATCCGCTCCGCTTGCATTTTTTAATGTAGCAGAGATAGGAATACTACCACCTGTCATGATAAACTTGCACTCTTTTTTAAACACATTTTTCAAAGCTTTAGCTGCGAGTTTTACAAAAGGCGCATCTACGGGAGTTTGAACAGCCATTCCCCCGTGGTGAAGCTCTGTTTTAACTTTCATCCCCGCAAGCTCTTTTTTTAAAAATAATGCAATCAGTTCTGCAATCTGATTGGGATCCTGCCCAGGAACAAGCCTTGCACTTATTTTCGCCTTTGCTACTGCAGGTATAATGGTTTTAAAGCCCTCACCTGTATAACCACTGCTCAATCCATTGATCTCAAGAGTTGGCTCCAACCAGTTTGCAGCAAGTGGAGTCACACCTTTTGGCATCGCAAACTTGGCTACACCAAATGCGCGTTTATACCCCTCTTCATCAAAGTCCATATCGAGAAAATCTGCAGAGATTTTTTCAACTCCATCGTAAAACCCATCTATGGCAACTCTTCCGTCTTTCCACATTTTTGATAGAGCTTCAGAAAGCGCTCGTGCGGGGTTGTAGACAATGCCACCATGGTTTCCTGAATGCAAATCAGCATCACTTCCTCGCACTTCAACTTCAAGTGTTGTGATGCCTCGAGTACCTAATGTTAATGCTGGTTGATCAATGGCATGCATATCAACATCGACAACAAGCATATAGTCTGCTTTAAGCTCTTCCACCTTCTCACTGCAGAGTTTTTCAAGCCCTGGGCTTCCAACTTCCTCCTCTCCTTCGATGATCAGCTTTAAATTAAACCCAAGTTTTTTTAATGCCTTGATCGCTGTAATCGTGAAAAAACTCTGACCTTTGTTATCTGATGCTCCACGGGCATAGACCGCGCCATTTCTTATCTCTGGTTCAAAAGGAGGTGTTTGCCAAAGCTCTATTGGATCAACTGGCTGCACATCGTAGTGGTGGTAAATTAACAGGGTGGGTTTTTTATCGCCTGCCGATAAATCGGTAGCAAAAAGCGTGGGATGTTGGTCTGTTTCCCAGACTTGAACATCAAGACCGATATCTTCTAAATAATCTTTTACCCACATCGCACAATTGCGCACATCTTTTGCATTTTTAGGGTCAGTGCTAACGCTTGGAAATTTTAAATAGGTAAAATAGTCTTCTAAGATAGCATCTTTGTGATGATCCCAGTATTCATTCCATTGACTCATGCCCGAACATATTCCCAGCGCTTTGGACTAAATAAGAAGCTAAAGCTTCATCTCCTTCGTAAGTCATCTCTACTTGCATCTCGCCTTTGGCATTAGGCGCTGCGCAAGTGATTAAAACATACGCTGAACACATTTCTTGATCAATATCTGGTTTCTTTCGCCGCCGTTTCTTTAGCCCTACAGCCATACTCTATTCCCCCCACGAGTGTAAACTATAACTCATGGCATATGCCAGAATTTGTTGGCAACAAATTATGCCATTTATCGAAAATAAGCTCTAATTTTTGTAGAGAATTTTGTTAAATGATATTAGCCCGACTTGCGCCCTATTTTGCCAGAGGGGGTGATCGAAGAGGTCAAGATACAAGCTGAGTGACGAGCTAAGGTGGACCCACCTTAGCTCGTCACTCAGCTTGTATCTTACGCGTTTTGCTAACGCATCTTACGCGAGAATAGGAACGCCAAGTCGGGCTATTAATTCTCATTTGTGCTAGAATTCGATTTGGAGGCCATAAGATGTTTAGACGTATTGGTGTTTTTCTGCTTTTAAATATCGCTGTAATATTCACTATTTCGGTGATTTTGCGTTTATTTAACGTGCAACCCTATCTCAATCAGCACGGTTTAGATTATCAAGCGCTTTTAATTTTCTGCTTTATTTGGGGCATGGGAGGAGCTTTTATCTCATTAGCACTGTCTCGCAAGATGGCCAAATGGGCTATGAAAATAAAATTGATTTCTCCTACAACTGCAAATCCTCAAGAAGAAAAACTTTATCGTGCAGTTCTGCGCCTTGCCAAAAAAGCCAAACTAAAATCCATTCCAGAAGTAGGTATTTTTCCCTCACCTCAACTCAATGCATTTGCAACAGGACCTACACAAAAGCGCTCGCTAGTTGCTGTATCATCTGGGCTGCTCCAGCACATGGATGGCGATGAGCTAGAGGGCGTTCTTGCACATGAAATCGCTCATATTGCTAATGGAGACATGGTAACAATGACCCTTCTTCAAGGAGTCATAAACGCTTTTGTAATGTTCTTAGCCCGCGTTTTAGCCTTTGCCTTATCTGCAGCTTCTCGATCTGATGGGCGCCGTTCTATGTCAGGATCTTACTTTATGCTCGTGATTCTATTCCAATTTGTTTTCATGATTCTTGGCTCGATGATTGTCTGCGCCTACTCTAGATTCCGTGAGTATCGCGCTGATTGTGGCGGCGCAAAATTTTCCACTAAAAAAAATATGATCGACGCTTTGCGTCACTTGCAAGCTACGCAAGAGAGCAAACCTCTTGCTAGCGAAGCGATGCAAGCTTTTATGATAAAAACACCACCAAAGAGCGGTCTATTAAGGCTCTTTGCAACCCATCCTCCGTTGGAGGATCGCATTGAAGCTCTACAGGATATGAAGAAATGAAAAACACACCTATTAAAATTGGCAATATCACAATTCATCCCGGCGAGCGCATCACTGTAGCTCTCCCCACGCCGGAGCTATACACTTGCACGCCTATTTATATTCCGATCCATGTCATCCATGGCAAGAAAGCTGGCCCGACATTGCTTGTATGTGGAGCCATGCATGGAGATGAAGTCAATGGTGTAGCAATTATACAACGTCTTTTGAAGCTGCGCCAGCTTAACTCGATTAAGGGAACGTTGATTGTCGTTCCGACAATTAACATGTATGGGATGATTACAATGTCTAGGAACCTTCCCGATCGCAGAGATCTTGATGGCAGCTTTCCAGGCTCTGAATCGGGCTCCTATGCCTCACGCTTAGCCTATTTTTTAACCCAAGAGATCTTTTCTCACATCACCCATTGCATCGACCTGCATACAGGAGAACCTCACATCACCAAATTCCCTCAAATCAAAACTTGTACCGAAACTTTAGAAACCAAAGAACTTGCCAATCACTTTCAAGCACCTGTAATCATTAATACAAAATCTGAACATGGACTGCTTTGGCTTTTACACCGCAATGAAAGACCCATTCCCACCATCATTTATGAAACTGGCGAAGCGCTAAGACTTGATGAAAAAGGCATCACTATGGGTGTACGTGGTATTGTTAGAGTGATGAAAGGATTGCAGATGCTGGCTCCATTAACAATCAAAAAAACACCAAAATCCATTGAACTACAAAAAGAGTTTTGGGTCAGAGCCCCATCATCTGGTCTTTGCGAAATTTTTCCAAAAATTGGCAAGTATGTTAAAAAAGGAAGTCTACTAGCAAAAATTTTCGATCCCTTTGGCACGGAGCAACGAGAAGAAATTTTTGCACCCATTGAAGGTGTTGTCATCGCAAAAAACCATCTTCCGATTCTCAATGAAGGAGAGCCCATTTTACAAATTGCTGAAATGAAAGCGGTAGCCGCACGATCTATAGAAACTTGGGCAGAGGATCATCCCGTTGAGTAACAAAAAAACATTCACAGTTTATGGCTGGTTTGTCTGGAGCCTTTCGATCTTATTTTTCTTCTATGAATTTTTCTTGCGTGTTTTGCCATCAACAATGGCACCAAATATTATCAGCAGCCTAGATCTAACAGCAGAACAATTTGCCCTCATCGGATCTGGCTATTACATCACCTACTCGATCATGCAAATCCCTGTGGGCATGCTACTCGATCGCTTTCCAATCCGCTATTTATTAACAGTTGCTTGCACTCTTTGTGCGCTCGGCACATTTTGGTTTTCCCTAGCCCATGAATCAACGCCTGCTTTTGTTGCACGCCTTCTTATTGGAGCTGGCTCTGCCTTTGGATTTGTTGGTTTAATGGTCATGACGCTCAACTGGTTTCCAAAAAAATATTTCGCTTTTCTTCTTGGCTGGGGACAACTTCTAGGAGCCATTGGCCCCCTTGTCGCAGGAGGTCCTGTTGCGCTGATCCTCAATACTGTTGATGGAAATTGGCGCCTGATCTTTTCAGGCGTTGCCCTTTTTGGAGTAGGGCTAACAGTGCTCATCTCTATATTTTTAAAAGGGAAACCCGTATCAGATGATACAATTGTCTTTGTGGATCGCTATGCTCCCCTTCGCAAAAGATTAAAAGGGTTGGTGACACGCTCACAGGTTTGGTGGATTGTTGTTTTTTCATCGACCATTTATTTTACCATGCCAATGTTAGGTGCTATCTGGGGAACTTCCTTTCTGATTTCTAAAGGGATTGAGAAATCTACAGCAGCCTTTGTTCTGTCTATGATCTGGATAGGTCTTGCTGTTGGCTCTCCTCTTTTAGGGCGCTTTTCCGACCAAATCAAGCGTCGCAAACCCTTTATTATTCTCTGCTCTATTATTGGAATCATCAGCTCTTCCCTTCTTTTATATGCACCGTTCGCAAGCAATATTGAGCTAGGATTTTTATTTTTTCTAATCGGATTTGGAGGATCTGGGCAAAATCTATCATTTGCCATGATTACAGAAAATGCGCCGAAATCTTTGCGAGCAACAGCCCTTGGCCTAAACAATACAATCATCATGGGCTTTGCAGCCACGATGCCTCTTTGTGTGACAGCGTTTATGAAACTCTCTACCCATGGTGGCCCTTTAAATGAACAAGCTTTTATAAAAGGGCTAACGATTGTTCCGATCTGTTTTACAATTGCGCTATTTGTTGCCATATTTGGCCTGCGCGAAACCTTTTGTAGACAGCAAAATACCGTCCACCGCTTAGAGCCTTAGATTAACGCGAGTTGCGGATCAACTATCTATGAAATGGTGCATAGCAGTGATAGCCAACGCGCTATCCTCAAGCAGTTTTTCCTAGAAAGATCGCCAAAAGATGAGCCAGTTCAAGGGAGTTGATCCGCAACTCGCGTTAGACTAGCTATTTATGAAATCAGAGCCGAAGTGTTCTCTAGTAGAGATAACTTATTGTACTCAAACAAGTAGGCATGCGTCGGATGAAGCTCATCGCAAAGGTGGGCCAAGCTATCAGATTTAATAACGACAAAATCAACTTCATGCAGTGATGCCAGCAAAGAGACAAAATCACTCGGAGGCTTTACATCGCGGATGTAAACAATGAGTTTTTGATCGACTGTTCGGAGTTTTTTGAGCATTGCAAATGTTTCCAAAGATAGATGGTCTGCACTGTCGATACCAACAATTGTAAACGGCTTACTAGTTAGAGCCTTTGTAAGCGTATATAGAGTATGCTCATCGTAAACCTTAGATGTTGCATCAAGTTCGAGCATGCGTTCTGCTATTTCTGCAAGTGTGATGCGAGCGCAACCTAGCTTTTCGATTGATATACCTGCCGCAATGTTTGCTAAATGAACGGCTGAATCTATAGGCAGTTGATTGGCAAGGGCTAAACTTAGTGCAGCAAGCACTGTATCGCCAGCACCTGTAACATCTTGTACTTCTTTTGAGCGAACTGGAAAGTGCGTGTGAACAACCTGATCATTAAATAAAGACATTCCTTCTTTAGAGCGAGTGATGAGTAAATGATCAGCTTTTGTTTGTTTGAGCAAAAATTGTGCAGCTTCTTCAAGCCCTGTTGAATTTGCAGCACTTAAGGCTTCTTTGTAATTGGGCTTAATAAGTGTTACGCCACGATACTTTGTAAAGTCTGTCCCTTTGGGATCAACAAGTACAGGAATACCAAGCTTTTGTCCGTGTTTTACCAATGCTTTTAGAAGAGCTCTGGTCAAAAAGCCCTTATTGTAGTCAGAAATAGCTATGAGATCTACATCGGGGAAAATAAGCTCACTGAGATAAGAATCTGGCAGGTTGTGAGTTTGTTCGTGGTCAATGCGAAGCATCTGTTGAGAGCTGCCGACAATGCGGTTTTTTACAGGCGTTGAAAAACCCTCTTCGGTGAGGAGATTGTCAGTATTGATGTTTTCAGCCTCAAGCAAGCTTTTAAGCTGATCTCCTCCTGTATCAGAGCCGATACGTCCCAGCACATGAACGCACGCATCTAATGCAGCAAGGTTAAGAGCTACGTTTCCAGCACCGCCTGGTAAAGACTTTTGATCGGTGATCTTTAAGACAGGCACAGGAGCTTCAGGAGAGATGCGACCAACCCTACCAAAGGTGTAGCGATCCAGCATGAAGTCGCCAGCAACAAGAACTCGAATAGGCTTTAAATGAGCTAAATTCACCATCGGTTATTAGTCTTTAGGTAATTTTGAACGTAATCTGCAACAGCTTCTTCAATCTCAAGCGGTTTAAATTCACGTACACTTGTGTATTTACTCATCTGGGCACACGTATAGTTTTGATAGTTCTTAGATAAGTCTTCCGGCATAGGCACGTAGCTAATCTTTGCTTTTTTAGAAAGGGCTGCAAATACCGCCTCAGCAAGGCGATTCCAAGTGACTGGCTTACCCCTACCAACATTATAAATGCCACACAAGTCATTACCAAGAAAATCGCATGTCATTTTAACGGCGTCTTTAACATAGATAAAATCTCGTTGCTGCTCTCCATCGCCATAATTTTGTGGATCATTCGAAGCAAAAAGTTTTACATGACCATCTTTTTCGATCATATTGGTCATATGCAAAATCATTGAAGCCATGCGCTCTTTATGATATTCGTTCGGGCCAAAAACATTGAAGTATTTGAGTCCTACTACCTTATCCAGAAGATTTTGACGCTTCAGCCACAAATCAAACATATGCTTAGAATAGCCATAGATATTTAGTGGCGCTAGCTGATCTAGACAGTCTTCATCATCTGCAAAACCTAAATTGCCATCGCCATATGTAGCAGCAGATGAAGCATAAATAAATCGATGGTTATTCTCTAACGCATATTCTGCTAAATCAACGGAAAATCGATAATTGTTTTTGAGAAAATAATCACCATCAGTTTCGACAGTACTAGAGCAAGCGCCTAAATGAATAAAGGCTTCGATGTCTTGCTCTCGCCCTTTGAGCCAGCTAAAGATGTCATTGCGGGAAATGAGATCAACATATTTTTTTCCAACGAGATTTTTCCATTTAGGGCTGTGCTCAAAATCATCTACAAGCAACAGATTTTTGAAGCCTTGGTCATTGAGATGGCGCACAACACCAGATCCAATAAATCCAGCAGCTCCAGTTACTACGATAAGCTGATCGTCAAATACTTTGGACATGATCCAGAGTATACCATTCCCCTGTATTTTTCTGAAGAGGTCGGCATACAAAAGAAAAATAATCATCTGGCAGGTCATTTTTCTGCTCACCAAGGCAGACAAAAGAGGTGCCGCTGCCACTCATCCTAACGTCAGGAAATAGCTCAAGTAATTGCATTTTAACGTTCTGTAATTCCGGTAAAACTTTAAAAGCCGCATGCTCAAGCCCTTTTCCTTCTACAGCATATTGATAAACATCTACAGTACTCAAATGCAAATGCTTTGGCTTTACGATGGTTACGCCTTGATTAAGAGGGGGCTGACTTGTAAAAATTTCTCCACGACCTGTGCAAAGAGCTGATCCACTTGAGAAAAAGAACGGGACATCAGAGCCAAGCTGCGCTCCAAGCTCTATGAGTTGCGCCCCAGATAATGGGCTTTGAAATAGCTCATTAAGCGCAAATAGAGTCGTTGCTGCATTGCTTGAGCCTCCCCCAAGACCGGCTTGGCTAGGGATGATTTTGTCTATTTTTATAGAAACAGGATCATGTATGCGGGAAGCTTTTCTAAACAGCGCACGCGCCCTCCATACAAGGTTACGTTCATCGCAGGGAATTGACAAGTCAGAGCACATAATCTGATCTGCGGACAAAGAAAAATGCAGGTGATCGCAAAGCGATACAACCTGCATTAATGTTTCTATGGCATGATAACCATCCAAACGCTTACCAAGAACCTGAAAAGTTAAATTAACTTTAGCAGGTGAAACTCTACTAAGCTTTCTCTTCATCTTCACGCAAGATTTGCTGATCAACAGCAGCGTCAGCCTCTTGCGCTTCAGCAAAAACCTCTTCAGCTTTTGGCTCTTCCTTGATGACGATTACCTCAATCCGTCCTTTTTCGTCTTCGACTCGAAGCGAAAAGTGGGCTTCAACGTCTTCTTTTAATCGCAAAGGAATCGTGTGGATACCAAGCTTTCGAATCGGTTGGCCAATCAGCACCATTTTACGGTCAATGGTAACGCCTTCATTGGCAAGAACCTGAACAATATCTTGTGCAGATACTGAACCATAAAGGTGACCCTGACCATCAGCTTTCACAACGTGGCGGAAAGTTTTATCTTTAAGATTCTTTGCAACAGCTTGTGACTCTTTGCGGTCAGCTGC
>JAUILX010000191.1 GCA_030433395.1 Chlamydiia bacterium | reverse complement strand
AAAACACCAACGGAGATGAACAACGCTATACCGATTTGCGCGGCTCCTTTGGAAAAGGTCTTGAGCATTTTTCATCAGGGTACATCAATCAAGTGGCTTTTAAGTCTTTGATCAAAGCTCTAGGCACGGGTAGCCAGTCTGCCTTTAACCAGATCATATTGGGTATTGGAACAAGACGTCTTGCTAACCCTCAAGGCTCATACGCTTATGGATTGTCTGCCAACGATGGCTGGATAAATTCAATGCCAGCTGCTCCGCAGTTTGCCTCAGCAGAGACTGCAGCCGAAATGGTTGAGCTTTACTGGACAGCCTTGGTGCGTGATGTCAATTTCAATGATTTTGGCACTGATGTAACTGTTGCTTTAGCGGTTGCAAATCTCAATACGTTGACAAATTTTACCGGCCCAAAAGTGGGAGGAATGGTCACAACAGGCACATTTCTACGTGGGAATGCAGCAGGAGATTTAATCGGCCCCTACATCTCTCAGTTCTTGTATCAGACCATCCCCTATGGGAACACAACCGTTGGTCCAACAGGACAGGTCCCAGATCCAGGAACTAACAATGATTTTATAACAACCTTTGGAGATTACTTTACTGTGGTTAGCGGAGGTCTAACTGGCAATGCGATCACGTTTGATGCAACAGCACAGTTTATCCGCACTCCGCGAGATTTAACAGAATATGTTCACCAAGATTCGCCTGGCCAAGCCGCATTAAGTGCTTTGTTCCTGCTAAATAGCTACGGAAATGTTGCCTTAGATGCGAATAATCCCTATTTAAGCAACCCAACGCAAGATGGATTTGTTTCATATGGGATTTCTCAAGTCATGGAATTAATGAGAGATGCTGTACAAGAATCATTAAAAGCGGCTTGGTATCAAAAATGGCAAGTCAATAGACGGTGTCGTCCAGAAGAGTACGGATTTTACGTGCAGCAACAAATCGCTGGAGGCCAAAATTTAGGGATTAATGACCAGCTCATTAGCTCGCCTGCATTAACTTTAATATTTGGTACCTATGGGTCCTATTTCCTTCCGCAGGCTTATCCTGAAGGAAGTCCAGTCCATCCATCCTATCCTGCTGGGCATGCTGTGGTTATGGGAGCAGCTGTTACAATTTTGAAAGCTTTTTATAATGAAGATTTTACGATCCCAAGTCCACTAGAGCCTAACGCCACTAATACACTGCTTGTCGCCTATGGTGGAAGCTTAAAAGTTGGTGGGGAGCTCAATAAGCTGGCTGCTAATATTGCACTTGGTCGAGATCATGCCGGTGTGCACTACCGCAGCGACGGAACTCAAGGCCTTTTGCTAGGCGAGAAAGTTGCAATTGATGTCTTGAATAACTCTTCGTTTCTTTTTAACGAAAATTTCCCAGGCTTTAACCTCACCAAATTCGACGGCACGCACATCCTAGTTGGCGGTAAGCGCAACACCCCATAACAAAAAATGACCACAGAATCGATGTTTTGCTGATTTTGTGGTCACTTTATGTCAGCAAAAAAGTGACCACAGAATTACAGTTTTATTGATTTTGTGGTCACTTTATGTCATTATAAGGAAAAACAGGATCCTAAAATGACCAAAAAGATGTTTATTGGAAGACAAAATGAAATAGAACTCCTTAATAATGAAGTAGATAAGGGAATGGCTCGCCTGGTCGTTATCAGAGGACGTCGCCGTATCGGAAAAAGTCGTTTAGTTGAAGAGTTTGTCAAGCGGAACCAGCTTAAAGCCTACACATTTTC
>JAUILX010000030.1 GCA_030433395.1 Chlamydiia bacterium | reverse complement strand
CAAAGTTTGACTGAGCATCAAAAGTTGTCTAAGATCTGTGATTTCATGAAAAGGGAGAATACCTCATATCAAAAGTTGTCTAAGATCTGTGATTTCATGAAAAGAGAGGATACCTCATATCAAGAGCTGTCTAGGGTCTGTGGCTTCATGAAAAGAGAGGATACCTCTACTAAACTTCATTGCCTTAATTTAAATGGCTTTGGATCTGGAAGTCCTCCACCGCTTAAGGTAAATCTTTTAGCGTTGTACGGATCTAGTGGATCAAGTGCCTTATCTATTCGAAAAGCAAGCGGTGATAAAGAAGAGAAGCCATCTTATTTGAAAATTGCCTGCGTGGCTCTAGCAGTGCTTGCATTTGCTGGTTTGGGAGCCCTTGCTTATCGCCGCTATTATGCGCCAGCTTGAGCAGGGTGCGATGCATGGGGAGAGTGTACCTGCAGGCGCATGAGCATGATGAGGTCCTTCATAACGTGAAGGGCCTCTTCTTTTTGTAGGTCAGTTTGCCCAAAGAGTTCGATTTCATCTCCTGATTCTTTGGAGATAGCTTTTAGAAAATTTTGATAGTTTTTGTTGCTACTGATTCGCATTGCGCTGTTCTTAGAAAGAATATCTCGGTGTGGCTCGTAGGTGTGAAGGCGGGGCTGCAGATCTTTCTCATAGAATAGACGGAGCTTTTTGCGTTGAAAGGGAGAGATATCTGATAGGTCGTCGTTGAATTTTGCGGGGATGTTGTCGGGCTCAAGAGGGAATTTTGCAAAACTTTCGCCAACGTCAAGTTGAGAGAGGCCGCCGGGTATAACAATGTCTGCTTGGGCGCCGTGTAGTTGGGGGCTTTTGCCGGAAACAGTGAAGTACATGCCGCGGGTTACTTTATATTCGCCTTTGGGGTTAACACGTGGGTGTGCGCTGGGCTCAAGGGAAAAGGTTTGATAAGAGCCTTTGCCGAAGGTGTGGTCGTCGCCTATGATGAGGGCACGGCCATAATCTTGAAGAGTTTGAGCAACGATCTCTGATGCTGATGCTGAGCCGCGGTTGGATAGAACGAGTAGAGGGCCATCCCAGACTTTGTTAGAGTCAATGTTGCGCAGGTGTTGAACATTTCCATCGTTATCTTTAATAGAGACAACAACGCCTTTAGAAATAAAAAGACCGGTAACACCTATAGCTTGGGAAAGATGTCCACCTGGATTATTGCGCACATCTAAAATGATTCCGTAGAGGTTATCTCGATGTTCTGCTTTTAATTCGGTGATGACTTTTTTTAGATCAGAGGTGGATGAGCTATTCGGGTCTTGATAAAAGGAGTAAAGATGGATGTGTGCGATATAGCCATCGCCAAAGGGTTCTAAAGAGACGTCATAGCGCGTTTCCTTGAGCACGATTTCTTGGCGGGTGATTTTTACATCAATTTTTTTACGTTCGGTTTCGTTGGTTGAGCGCAAAAGGGTTAGGTTGACATGAGTGCCAGCTTTTCCTCTGATGAGCTCGACTGCATCTGTAATCTCCCAGCCCACAATGGGCTCGCTATTAACGGCAATGATGCGGTCTCCGACTTTAAGGGCTTTAGTGAGTTCGGCTGGACCTCCATCTATGAGGCGGACAACGGTTAGACCGTTAAGGTCGTCTCGCAGCTGGGCTCCAATGCCAAACAGGCGCTGGTCGATTTCAATCATGAATTGGCGGGCTTCAGCTGGAGTAAAATAGTTAGTGTGGCTGTCAAGGGCTGAACTGGCGGCCTTTAAAAAATGGACAAGAACTTGGGCTTGACGCATTTTAGGTCCCTCAGCAGCTATTTCGCGCTCTCTGCCTAAACGTCTTTTATTAAGTCTATTAAAGAAGCTTTCGCGGGTGTCTTCTTCAAAATTTTCGACAGCTTCAAGTTGTAAGGCCTTGATTTTCAACAGGCGGGTTTTGAGCTCTTGCTCACTATTGACCCAAGCAAGCTCTTTGAACTCATCAGGATTGACCTGGGAGGGGAGTTTCGCATCGGCAATTTCAGCTTCAAGGCGATTGCGTCTAGCAATCGCTGAGACCATGCGATCTTGAAGAGATCTAAACTCGCTGAAATCGTGACGGTTATAGTCAGAGATAACTTGATTAAGAAGGGCTGGGCTAGCATCGGACCATTGAGCTATTTCAGAGGCTAAAAAGTAGGTTTTTGTAGGATCAAGCTCATCGAGGTAGTTGTTGAGCGTTCTTTGCATGAGCTCAGGTGTGAAGTGCTTATGAGAGACATGGGAGCGGAAAATCAGCTGAATTTGGGCTTTAGCGTCTTTTTCACTGATTTCTGGGGGTTTGGCAAAGCAAAAAGAAGAAAAAATGAGAAAAAAAATGCTAACGATAAACTTGTTCATAGATGTAATCTATAACAGGTTTGGAAAATAACACGCTAGCTTTTTGTTTTTAATAAAATTTCTTTATGAGTTGAATAACAATGAGTTATGTAATTAATAAGAGTTTTTAAAGATAAAGGTGCATTACTGGAACTCAAGAATTTAGGGTTCTTTTGAAAAAAGAATCAAAAAGGGTTGCATTCAATTCATTTTTATGTAATAATCAGATTATCAAAACGCCACATAAAACATAATAAGTGTATAATACCTTGGTGAGAAGAGTTGCTAAAATACCAAAAATAAGAAAGGTAACTGACCATGGGAAATGAAAACGAAAACCAAACTGACGAGATCAAAAAAGAAGAGATCATGCGTCAGTTGGAAAACTACCTGAAGTCTCGCATTACATCTGACGAGACAGAGGGGAACGGAGAGGACAAGAAGATTGTCTCTATTACAGAAGCGGCACGTATCAATGGCGTAACGCGTCAAGCAATCTATGTTGCAATTAAGCAAAAAAAGCTTAAAGCAACAAAAGATGCAACGCGTTGGAAAATCCACATTGATGACCTAGAAGACTATCGAAAACAAAAGTACTCACGTACAAAATCGATGTTTGATGGGGAGCTGCTTTTTGACAATAAGAAGGGCTTTTACTCTGTGCGACAAGTGGCTGAGCTTTTGAATGTACCAGTTCAGAAAATCTACTACGCAACACGCATCGGGCTTATTAAGGCTTCTAGAAAAGGTGCTGCTTGGGTTGTTCACATCGATGAAGTGAAACAATACAAAGATAGCTACTTAAGCAAAAGCGAAGTTAAAGAAAACGTCGGCTAATTGCGTTTGATCGCCTTAATCCAAGGAGGGTTGCGATCTATGAATGCTCATCAATAAGATCTTCTCTATATTTATAGAGAGGATCTTTTTTTCTTGCATTATAATTCAATTATTTCTAGCATAGTATAAAAGGCATTGACGTGATGTTCCTATTGGATAAATAGAAACCAGATGCCCTCTGCAACGTCGAGTCCATGTGCTCCTTGAACTGATTGGAACTGGCCGAAATACGATTGCTCAAATTGAATTTGGTGAAAGCCGAAGGTTGAGTCCTTCCATCAGGGAAGTAATTCCCTTAGATGTTAATTGTGAATTAACTGAAAAGGACAAACTAGGATGGAATCCAAATCAAATTTCAATTCTCCAGAGCTGCAAAAAGCTTTTGAGCATATTGAGCCCATATTAACCCAGCACAAAACACAGCTTGATCAAGTCTCATCGGATATTAAAGAGGTTGAGCGTTTTATTCGTGGGTGTGGCGTTCATTTTCCGCTGCGTTTTCTGTGTAGGGAACGTTCAAAGGTAATAGATGAAGACCCATTTCATCATCAGAAAAAAGAAATGCTTTATAGAGACTACTTATGTTGGGATAAGTCCAAAGATGGACAGTTTCGCCTGCTTTATGAGGTGGAAGAGCAACTAAGTATTGTTGATAATGGAACGAGTGGTGTAGAACCAATGCAAGTGATTAAAAGACGACCTTTAATTGAGGCAAAAGTAAAGGTGCGACTAGAACTATATCCAGAGCTGCCACGATTTTTAGAGGCAATGGCATCAGAGCTGCAGCTTTTAAAAACTGAGCAGACACGCGCTGATATTGCCGAGTCAATAAAGACTTTTAATCACAAACCTTAAAAGCCTTCACGATGAGTTGAATGCTGGATTTGCTTAGGAATGTGTTTACGTGTGGTGTGTATGCGATTTCTAGGTTGATGTTTTTTCTGCAAAGTTCTTTGCGCAAAGGGGCCATATTAAAACCAATGCCCTCTAAGGCTCTGCCTTCTTGTTCTAGGTAGAGCTTTAGGTGCGTTTTTCCAACGATTTTAGGGGGCCAGGCTTGTTTAGCCTTGGCATAGAGAATAGGCGCTGGGTTGTCAGTGCCAAAGGGTTCGAGAAGGGAGAAAGAATCCATAAGATCAAAGGTGATGTCTTTGAACGAGGCAGCTGCATCGAGGTAAAGCTTGGGGGCGATATCTTTTTCTAATAGGGTTGCATTGGCGGCGCTGATAAAGCCTTTTGTAAAGGCTTCAATATTTTCTTCTTTGATGGTCAACCCAGCAGCGAAGTCATGTCCACCAAAGTTAAGCAACAAGTCTTTTTGTTCATGAAGGTGGCGTAGGAGTGGGAATTCTGGGATAGTGCGAATAGAGCCTTTGCCTTGTCCATTATCTATCGAAATTAGGATTGTTGGGCGGTTGTATTGCTTGGCAATACGAGCCGTGATGATTGGAATGATGCCTGGGTGCCACTTTTTGGAAGCGAGAATAATAGCTTTATTTTGCGTGAGCTCGGGTTTTTTTTTAATAAGCCGCTCTATATCATCAGAGTCGCGCTTTTCAATTTTTTGCCGCTCTATGTTGTTAAGGTCAAGCTCACTTGCTAGGCGTTCTGCTTCGATAGGATCGCGTACGAGGAGTAGTTCCACGCCGAGTTTAGGGTCGGCAATGCGTCCAAGACTATTGAGTCTGGGTGCAATTTTTGAAGCGATGTCAATAGGAGTGATATCTCGGCTGCGCACTTCGGCAATTGAGATAAGCTTTAAGAGTCCAACGCGTTTGCTCATTCCGATTTGCCTGAGTCCATAGCGGACAAGAATTCTATTTTCACCAAGTAGCGAGCCCATATCCGCTACAGTACCAAGAGCAACGAGGTCTAAATAACTTTTGAGGTTAACTCTTTTAGAGCTGATATCTCCTCGATTAATTAAAGAGTTGAGATAAGCGTGTGCCAGCTTAAAGGCAACACCAACGCCTGTAATTTCGCGATTTGGATAAAGAGTTGCTTCTAGCTTGGGATTGAGAATAGCTGTGCATTTTGGAAGTGTTTTCGTGGGTTCGTGGTGATCGGTAACAATGACATCGATTCCTTTGCGAACAACTGTGCCTATCTCTTCAGTAGCTGTGACACCGCAATCAACTGTAATGATCAGTTTGACATTTTCTTTTTCTACATAGTCAAGACAGTCAAGAAGCATTCCTTGAAATTGGGAGGATCTGTCAGGAAGGTAATAAACAACGCTAGCTCCTAAACGGCGGAAAAAATCGACAAGTAATGTAGTCGCTGACATGCCGTCAACGTCGTTATCTCCGTAGATCAAAATCTTTTCGTTATTCTCAAAAGCGCGATGGATGCGCTGCACAGCCGATTCCATCTCATCAAAGATTTCAGGATCGTAGAGTTGAGGCAACTTTGCGTATAAGTAGTTGTGGATTTGCTCATGTGATGTAAAGCCTCGAGAAATCAACATCTGGGCTGTAATAGGATGGATATTGAACTCTTTAGTCACTGACTGCAAGAGCTTATCATCGTCGCGTGGAGGAACCCAGATGGGCTCTTGAGTTGCTGGAGCTTCCATGTAACCTCTACTCTGTCACTAGTTGCAATGTCTTTGCATCTGCACGCTTGTGGAACAGGAGCAATAAAGACGATGCGATGAAGAGAGAAGAAAAAGTTCCTATTACAACACCCACTGTCATGATCAGTGCAAATCCTAGAATTGATGTGCCACCAAGCAGTACGAGCGCTAGAAGAACAACGAGAGTGGTTAAAGAAGTTAAAAGGGTGCGACTTAGTGTCGTGTTAAGGGCAGCATTGACAATTTCCCGAAACCGTTTTTTGTGCTTATATAGCCTGACGTCTTCACGAATACGGTCAAACACAATAATGGTATCGTTTAAAGAGTATCCGATAATTGTCATCAAGGCTGCCACTGTGGCCAGATCAATTTGTATAGCCATGCCGCACTTATGGAAAAGGGCAATACAGGCCAAACTGATTCCAATGTCGTGGCCTAAGGCAAGGGTTGCGCTAATCGCGTATTTAAATTCAAAGCGTATTGTGATGTAGAGGAGAATGCAAATGAGAGCGAGTGCAAGACCTTTAAAGGCACTGGAACGCATGGCATTGGAGATCTGTCCACTAACAGCATTCCAATTGCGATCCAATGTTTGTAGTGACTTGGCTTCAATCTCAACGCCACCTTTTTCTAAAGCGTCGACAATCCACAGCAAGCGTGGGTTGTTTTGATAGGGCTCAGTTGCATTTAAATTGTCTGTTGCAAAAGGCATTTGATAAAACGGTTGCTGCTCATTTTCTAATGTTTGTGCAAGGAATAAACGTAAATGATTAGACGGAGACAGCTCACGCAATTGAAAATCTTGAGGTTTTAGTCCTGCTTTTTCTAAAGCACTTGTCACAGCATCTCGGGGATTTTCTGTTGGCTTTACAGTTAGGTTAAGTGCATAACCGCCTGTAAAATCCATCCCTAATATTGATGATTTAGACTGCATTAAGCAGATGCTACCAACAATTCCTGTAATTAAAGAGCATGCAATGGCATATTTAGAGCGCTTGATGAAATCAAACGACTGAGCTTTAATCCAGGAGTGCATGTTTAGCTCGGTATTTTTAGCTTTACTTGACCAGTGAGTGAAGTAAGCACGAGTCATAAATAGGGCTGTGAACATGGACGAAACGATGCCGATAATAAGAGTAATTGCAAAGCCTTTGATCGGTCCTGAATCAAAGTTTAGAAGGATCAGAGCTGCTATTAATGTGGTAATATTAGAATCAAAAATAGCCGTGAAGGCTTTTTTATAACCAGATGACAAAGCAGATTTAATGTTGCCACTGATGGCAAACTCTTCTCGTACGCGTTCGAAAACAAGAACATTGGCATCGACTGCCATACCAACGGTAAGGATGATGCCGGCGATACCAGCTAACGTGAGTGCTGCTTGGATGTTTTGTAGCGTTGCCCACATCATAAGTAGATTAAAGATAACAGCTCCAGAGGCAATGACACCGGCAAAACGGTAATAGCCGCTCATAAGAGCTATCACTGCAACGAGTGCGATGGCCATGGCAAAAATGCCTTGCGTGCGATCTTTTAATCCGAGCTCAGGACTGACATTTTGCTCTGATAGAATGTGCGGTGCAAAGCTTAGACTGCCAGCTTTGAGGTCTGCCTCAAGCTTTGATATCTCGCGGGTGGTAAAGCCTCCTTCAATAACGCCACCATCTGAAATAGCAGCATTAAGTGTAGGTGAGCTGATGACTCGATTATTAAGAACAACTGCCATGCGCCATCCTTCGTGGCGTGAAAACTCGCCTAAATCGGTGCCTGAGACAGTGTCTTTGCAAAAGCGTTTTGTCCACGTGCCAAATAGCTGTGAAGGGTATGTTTTTTCTTCCCCCTTAACCTGGGAGCGTTTGACTGAAAACGCTAGGTAGTTGCCCTTTGATGGGTCGTAGCTTGCTCTCACTTCAGATAGGTTAGATCCTTCAAGTGCATAATTATTAAAAACAATCATGAGAGGTGTTGGGTTGCCATGCCAATCACTAATGCTATCGCCGCGCATTAGCGCAATTTTGCTCAGCTGATCATCAAATGTAGTCGTTGATCGGTCGATCTGAGGATTTGCAAGCCGCAGGCCATTTTCGTAAAGTGATTTAGCAGATTCACTGCGCGATTCTTTAGAAAGATGTCGGTATGCAATTGCATTGATACTTTCTGCGTCAGTAGTTCCTAAAACGCTAGCCTCGTTCCACACTTCTTGCAGGAAGCGTGAGGCTAATGCTGTGTGCTTTTCGTTGACGATGTGAAACTGCATTGATGAAGCTTTAACAAGATCTGATGCCGAATAATTTTGAGAGCCGGGGAAATCAAGTAAAATGTGGTTTCCCTCGGAGCGCAGACTCACTTCAGAAACACCCATCTTGTTCACACGAGCATAAAGTTCATTCATGCCTTGAGTGATTTGCGCCTCGTTTGTGACAGTTTGCCCGTTTTGATCACGCAGTTCAATACGTACTGTTTTTCCACCCGATAAGTCAAGTCCCCATTTAAGGACTTTGCGCTCATCGCCTCGGAAGTACTTTTTTAAACTAAGGCCAAGGTTGCTTATGAAAGCATTTTTACTAGGCTTAGCAAAGTCATAGTGTTTGTTTGGGTCGCGTGATACGTGGGATGTGTTGTATTCGTCTTTCCATTTAAGCAGTTGCTCATGTTCGGCTGTATCTATGCGGTTTTCAGTGAGGATGCGTTGCTCAACATCAGCAAACTCTAAAATAGCATAGCGTCCTTGGCCGACCAGGCGAAAGTCTTCACGCGTTGCAGCAATCACACTGGAGATAAAATCACTCGATTCAAAGACGTAATCTTTATCTAATGGGTAGCCATAGCATCCGTGAGCATGCATAATTTTTTGTAATGACTTGAAATCTTCAAAGAAACTTTGAGCTCCGGGCGATTTGGGGTTTTCCTGGTATTTTTTCAAAATCTGATCGATGCCTTTGGCAACAACGTAAATGGATGAGCTTTGTAAACCTTCATTGAGGGTCTCACCAGGTTTTGGTGAATAGATGAGCAGGCCAAATTGCCTTTCTTCTAAAGGTAGATTGTCATAGGTTTGCTTGTCCCAGATTGGAAAATGGTCGCGCGTGAAGTCTAGATGACTTGGTTGCCACTGCTCCACGATTGCGTGGTGAAGGTCAACAGCACGCATCTCACGCATTTTTTGGACATCCATAAGGAGAAAGCTTTGTGAATTGCCAAGGTTGCTAAGAGCGAGAGTAAATCCGCCATCTTGCGGTTTGATCGTTTCACCAGTCATAGATGATAGGCGGGCAATTTCGTTATAGATGATTTGCTGCAGTCGGGCGCTCTGTGTTTCACTGAGTGAAAGCTTGCTTATATCATCATGCAAAGTGATATCAATTGCACTGCGGTCCCAGTCCAATTTCAATGAGGCAATGAGTGGATGGTGTTTAGAAAGATCTATAGACTCGGTGCTTGCAGGTGGTTTTGGTTGGGATTTATTGAAAGCTAGAGTATCGATAGAAGTCAACGTTTGGGTGAGTAACATCTCTTGTTTTTTAATAGTGGCAAGCTGCGATCGAGGATCTGATTTTTCGAGCTCGATGCGTTTGAGTTTTACCTGATCACGGAGTCCACTAAAAGTAGATTTTAGAGCCTGAGGATCACTTG
>JAUILX010000029.1 GCA_030433395.1 Chlamydiia bacterium | reverse complement strand
GTGAATTCCATGCTACTGGATCACTTCGTAAACCACGGAGAAGCACAACCAGTGCCTGACTATCCTGCTTCCACTCAACTTTATGATCTTGTAAAAGCGGGCTAGGGTTACTGAATCGTCGATATAAAAAGGCTGCCGTATATTGGATCTGCCTAAAAACGCTAACTACTAAATCTACGACTTTTTGCACAACACCCCGTCTATCGCAATTGTTTCGTAAGTTGGCATAGATTTTCTTTGTTTAAAAGACTTATCGGAAAGTAAAATTATTTATTTAAATAATGGGTAAAGTTTGATGCCACGCTTCGTTGCCTCTAAGGCGTCAGCTAGCTTTAAGTGAAGAGCTTCAAGCGACGGCAGTGGGCGGTCAGCGTGCTCTTTTAATCGTGCGAGATGCTCTTTGTAGAAAAGCTGGGAGGGATTGCCGCCTGCTGCAAGCAGGTGGCGGTCTCGATACCAGTAGTGAAGCAATGGCAGCAGCTCTTCAGCATCGCCTTTTAAAGGCTTATTGTTTTCAAGATAATCAAAGATAGGCTCGAGGTTAAGATCGCCAGAGAGGAGTTTTTCTGCGCGGGAAAGCGATCCTTGAGAAAGAGTAATAAGAGCATCGAGGTTTTCTGTGATTTGACGCTCTTTAAAAAAGGTTTCAAGGTCAGCGCGCGTTAGGGGCTGAAACGGCAAGACTTGGCAGCGAGAACGGATTGTTGGAAGAAGACGGTCTGGATGTGAAGATGTGAGGATGAGGTGGGCGTAAGCTGGCGGCTCTTCTAAGGTTTTTAAAAGGGCATTAGCAGCGTATGGAAGCATGCGATCTGCTGAGTCAATGATGACGATTTTGATGGAGGCTTCATAAGGGGGTATTGCTAAACGTTGGATAAGGTTGCGGATGTTTTCGATCGGGTGCATTCGGGATTTACCTTCAGGCTCAAGTAGGATCATATCGGGGTGAGCTGGGCGACCAAGACGGGTGCTTGCAAATGTTTTAGCAAATGTTGCTTTACCGACGCCTGCGGGACCGGAAAAGAGCGTTGCACCTGGCAGGGATTTCATCTGCTGCAGATAGTTTTTAACTGCTTGGTTGCCCAGCAGTGTGTTTAGAGAGGATAGCGCTAGCGTCATGGAAAACCTCATCGGGTGTTTTGGTGCCATCTAGTATGTGGATGCGCGTTTTTTCGCGCTTGGCAAGAAAAAGAAAAGCATCGCGCACTTTTTGGTGAAAGTCAAGGGCTTCTTGCTCGATGCGATCAAAGCCGTTGCCCCGCTTGGAGTGGACGCGATCAAGTCCAATGGCTGGATCTATGTCGATATAAAAAGTGAGGTTGGGAACAAGCTTATTTGTAGCAAGTGCACAAAGGATTTCTAGCTCATCTAAGGGCAAATCGCGAGCTAGGGCTTGGTAGGCAAGCGTTGAGTCTGTAAAGCGATCGCAAATAACCGTTTGACCGTTTTCTAGGGCTGGACGTATTGTGCTTTCAACGTGCTGTGCACGATCTGCAAGGAAAAGAAAGAGCTCTGCACGTCTATCGATTGCGTGATCAGAGTGTAGAAGTAGCTTGCGAATCTCTATGCCGAGAGGCGTTCCTCCAGGCTCACGAGTCTTTACAGTGTTTGGAAAGCTGTCACAAAGCCTTGTTTGAAGTGTGGACTTGCCACTGCCCTCTCCGCCCTCGATTGTGACAAAAAGTCCGCTCATTTCTCTTCTACAGCTTTCTCAATTTTTTCTAGTTTCTGAAGACCGACAATCACATCTTCTTTGTCTTTTAGATGCACAAGGCGCACGCCCTGTGTTGATCTACCAAGAACTCGAATATCTTGCATTGAAAGGCGCAGTGTTTGCCCACTCCCTGACATGACTAAAACGCTATCGCGGTCATCTACCGAGATAGCTCCAATGACTGGTCCATTGCGCAATGATGTTATGATTGAGCGCACGCCCACTCCACCACGATTGGTCATGCGAAAATCTTTTACGCTTGAGCGTTTTCCATAACCGCGCTCACACACAATCAGTAGGGTTTCATCGCCCTTTACGATCTCGCAGGAAATCACAGCATCGCTGACATCTCTTAGTTTGGCTCCACGAACTCCGCGTGAAACGCGTCCCATTGAACGCACTTGATCTTGTTCAAAGCGCACAGCCATTCCATGGCTTGTAAAGAGCATGATTTGTTCGTCCTCTTGGACGTAACGAACTGCAATCACTTCATCGTCTTCATCAATGTTAATGGCGTTAACACCTTTTTTACGCACGTTGCTGTAAGCTGATAGCTCTGTTTTTTTCACGACGCCGCGCTTGGTTGCACAAAGAATGTAGCCTGGAGCTTCAAAATCTGCAACACGCAGGATGGCTGCTACTTTTTCGCCTTGAGCAAGTCCTTGTAGGAGGTTAATGATAGGCTTACCTTTTGAGCGACGCCCACCTTCTGGAACTTGCCAAGCTTTTAGCCAATGGCACCGGCCCAAGTTTGTAAAGAACATCAAGTATTGGTGGTTGGTAGCAACGTAGATGTCTTTAAGCTCATCGTCGTCTTTTTTCATCTCAACGCCAATGACTCCTTGACCGCCACGGCGCTGCTCGCGGAATGTTGTTGCTGGCATGCGCTTGATGTAATCATCACCTGTAATTGCGATCACAACTTGCTCGTCGGGAATGAGATCTTCCATCGAAAATTCGCTTTCATGGGCAATGACACGTGTTTTACGCTCTGATTTTTCTTTTTTCATCAGATCAGCAAGTTCATCCTTGATGATGTCACGAACCATACGCTCAGAGGCTAAAATAGCTCGGAGGTGCTGAATTTTCTCTTGTAGTTCTTTGTATTCTGCTTCAATTTTCTCACGCTCTAGGCCTGTAAGTTGGTAAAGGCGCAGCTCCAATACAGCTGTTGCTTGACGATCCGAAAACTCGTAGCGCGAAATCAGCTCTTTTTTTGCAATGTCACGGTTTTCAGACGCACGGATCAGTTTGACTATCTCATCAAGGTTGTCCAAGGCTTTAAGATAGCCTTCCAAGACATGAGCGCGTGCTTCGGCTTTATTCAGCTCGTAGCGCGTGCGTCTGCGTACGACTTCGATGCGGTGATCGATCCATGGCATCATCATCTGCTTGATGTTCATGGTGCGTGGCAACCCTTTATCAAGTGCGAGCATGTTGCAGCCAAATGTGACTTGCATGTCGGTGAACTTGTAGAGCTGGTTGATTGTCACATCGGCAATTTCGCCTCGTTTTAGATCAAGTGAAATGCGCATTCCTTGCTTGTCGGATTCATCACGAATATCAGCAATGCCTGTCATGACTTTGTCGTTAACTAGATCTGCAATTTTTTCGATGAGGCGGGCTTTGTTCACGTTATATGGAAGCTCATCAATGATGATGCGCTCGCGATCACCTTCACGCTCTTCTACGTGCATAAGTCCGCGCAGTATTAGCTTGCCTCGGCCAGTATGATAGGCCTCCTTAATGCCGCGGTAACCACAAATGACACCACCTGTTGGGAAGTCAGGAGCTGGCATTTTCTCCATAATCTGGTCAATTGTAGCACTAGGCTCATCGATTAAAAGATTCAAGGCTTGAGTCAACTCACCAAGGTTATGCGGAGGAATATTTGTGGCCATACCAACGGCAATACCTGAAGATCCGTTAGAGAGAAGGTTTGGAAAGCGCGCTGGAAAGACAAGCGGCTCGTTTTTAGTTTCATCGTAGTTAGGCGTGTAGTCTACAGTGTCTTTATCTAGATCTTCCATGAGTGCCATAGAAGCGTGAGTCAAACGCGCTTCAGTATAACGCATAGCAGCTGGAGGATCGCCATCAACAGAGCCAAAGTTACCCTGGCCTTGGATGAGGGTGTAGCGCATCACCCAATCTTGAGCAAGACGCACAAGTGTCGGATAAATAACACTTTCACCGTGTGGGTGAAAGTCACCAGAAGTGTCACCACAGATTTTAGCACATTTACGATGTTTAGCCCCAGGTGAGAGATTCAACTGTCGCATTGCATATAGCAAACGGCGCTGTGAGGGCTTCAAACCATCGCGCACATCAGGCAGGGCGCGAGAGATAATCACAGACATGGAATAGCGCAGATAGCTTTCCTTCATCTCTTCTTCCACATTACGTGGAATGATGATTTCTCCTTCAGTATAACTCATATAACCTCTATTAAATGTCTAAATTCTTCACGGATAGCGCGTGGTTGTTAATAAAATCTCGGCGAGGCGCAACCTCTTCGCCCATTAGCATTGTAAACATGTGATCGGCGGCCATTGCATCGGGCAAGCTGACTTGAATCAGTGTACGTTTTTCTGGATCCATGGTTGTTTCCCAAAGCTGGTCAGCGTTCATTTCACCCAAACCTTTGTAGCGCTGGATCTCAATCCCCTTGCGGCCAAGCTCTCTCAAGTGATCAATCACTTCCTTAAGCGTGTACATAGGATCTTCGTTGCTATCTTCATCGACAATATCTAGCATTTTGCCGTTAGCAACAAGATACTGATCAATCCCAAAGCCAAAATTAGCAAGCTGATCTTTTAGCACACTTAGTGAACCCTCTTCAAAAAGTTCCGTTGCCGCAAGCGGCATTGGTTTAAAGATCTTCATGTCTTCTGTACGCTCTTCTTCTGGAATAGATGCTAGCGTCTCTTCAAAGTTTACTTTTTGAATCTCTTGATTTTGCTTTTTAAGTTCAGCAAATTCTTCTCTGGAGTAGACAAATTTTTGCTTGTTTCCAATAGTGATCAGATACTGAGGCAACAATCCTTCAGGATTGCGAGCGTTTAAAAACTCGCGGAACGGAATGCCTTTTCTTTCGACACTCAGCATGAATTTTTCAACAGTTGAAATCGCTTTCAGCAGCACTTTAACCTCTTTAGCGTCTAGTGCATCGCTGTGAGATGCAAGTTTAAGCTGCGCATCTTGCAAACTCAACGAAAGCAGATAATCATCCATTTCGTCTTCACTGTGAATATAGCGTTTCACTTTTTTTCGCGAGACACGGTAAAGCGGTGGCCGCGCGATATAAATATGGCTGTTTTCAATCAAAGCTGGCATATGACGATAGAAAAAGGTCAGCAATAAAGTTCTAATGTGAGATCCGTCGACATCGGCGTCAGTCATGATGATGATTTTGTGGTAGCGCAATTTGGAAAGATCGAAATTATCTTTTCCAATCCCACATCCAAAAGCTGAAATCATGGCGCCAACTTCTGTATTCTTAAGTATTTTTTCTAAGCGCGATTTCTCAACGTTTAGAATTTTACCACGGATAGGCAAAATCGCCTGGAAACGTCTATCTCGGCCCCCTTTTGCTGAACCTCCCGCAGAATCTCCCTCAACGATATAGATCTCGCATTTTTCAGGATCGCGTTCTTGACAATCGGCTAATTTACCTGGAAGTCGTGAAGAGTCAAGAGCTGTTTTACGAAGTGTTAGCTCACGCGCTTTACGCGCAGCTTCACGAGCCTGGGCAGCTAGAATTCCCTTTTCGCAAATGGCTTTTGCAACTTGTGGATTCTCTTCTAGATAAGTTGTGATTGCCTCGCCACAAATTTGCTGAACAACAGAGGCAACTTCGCTGTTGCCAAGGCGCTGCTTTGTTTGCCCTTCAAATTGAGGATTTGGAACTTTTACCGCAACGACAGCGGTTAAGCCCTCGCGCAAATCATCACCTGCTACAGAAACTTTTGTGTTTTTTAAGAATTTACCTTGTTTGATGTAGGTATTTAAAGAGCGAGTCAGAGCTGTAGAAAAACCTGTAAGATGCGTTCCACCTTGTCTGGTTGAAATGTTGTTAACATACGAATAAAGATTTTCAGTGAATGAGTCATTCCACTGCATTGCAACTTCAAACTCAATAGGTCCATCGCTCATCTCTTTTTTGCCTGAGATGTAAATAGGGTCAGCGTTTAATGGCACTTTATTTTCGTTGAGGAATTGAACAAATGAGACCAGTCCTCCTTTGAATTTATAGACAACTTCTTTTGGCTCATCATCACGCTCATCGCGGAAAACAATTTCAATTCCCTTATTGAGAAATGCAAGCTCTCTTAGACGTTTAACTAAAATATCCCAATCAAATTTTGTAACAGAAAATAAAGAGTCATCAGGCCAAAACTCGACACGAGTTCCCCGCTTATCAGTTGTCCCCACTTCTGAAAGAGGATTAACAACTTTACCTTTAGCAAAATCAATTCCGTAAACTTTGCCCTCTTTATAGACATCAACGTGCATCTTTTTAGATAAAGCGTTCACACAAGAAACACCAACGCCATGCAAACCACCAGAGACTTTATAAGTGTCTTTATCAAATTTACCACCAGCGTGGAGCACAGTCATTACAACTTCGATAGCAGAAACATCGCGACCTTGCTTTTTAGATTCTTTTTCGTGCTTACCAACGGGAATTCCGCGTCCGTTATCTTCAACAGTTGCAGAACCATCCTTGTGCAAAGTCACTAGAATCGTATCACAGTAACCTGCCATGGCCTCGTCAATACAGTTATCGACGACTTCGTAGACGAGTTGGTGCAAGCCATTTGTTGAGGTGTCACCAATGTACATGCCGGGGCGCTCGCGCACCGCCTGCAAGCCTTCAAGCACCGTGATGGAGCTTGCGTCATAGTCTTTCTTGTTCTGGGGTTCTTTTTTGGCCATTGTGGTCATTCCTGTTTACCCTATTCTAAAAGTGATATTTTTTACTCGGCTTTGCGGAAACCGTTTTTGCAGCTGCGCTAATAAGCGCTGTTTTTCGTACGTTGCAAGCAAGTGCAAAAGCGTCGATCCCTTTACTTTAACATGCAAAACACCCTGATCAAAACGCACCGCTTGCGTCATTGGTGCAATTTTTGGTCCGACAAGCTCTGGCCATGCTTTGCAAATCAAATTAGGCTTTGTAGCGAGTCGTTTGTCGATGCCTTGCAACACCTTTGGGAGAAGCTCTCCTAAGCTGCGTCCGGTAAGGCTAGTTCCTCGATAATTTTTTGGAACACGCCTTAATTTCGGACTGTCATCATTCATTTCCCAGTTATACCAAAAACGACTCAAAAAAGCAACTTGATTTTTATAGGTTTAATGCGCTACACTGATCTCGTTATGATAAAAAAACTGATCATTATCGCCCTAGTAAGTATTGGATGTAGTTCAGGGCCTCAACACCCTACAGAACGTGCTGAGCGCCGGTTTTTAGATAAGTATGCCGTAGCTGCGATGGAATCATTTCAATTACGCTATCTTGGGCTCAACGTTGCAACTTCTGACAAGATCACTGACTTCGGCGCACGCTTTATGACACATCAACTTTCCGATGTCGACCAAGCTCGATCTCTTGTGGTCAAATCAGCCCAAAATTTTATTGAATCTGTGAACTCTGACACGAACTTAGCTAAATTTTTAGCAAATGATTCTTTTAAGCTTGAAAACCTCGACTATTATGTCTCATTCTGGGATGATAAGACCGATCGACCGCCAAAACCATACGTCGCTCTCGCAACCGTTAAAAATGGGATGATAACTTACCATTTTAAGTGTAATGATAGTGAATTTTTGGATGACAGCGCAAATATACAAGAATCTTTTGAAGAAGCCCTAACCCGCTTAAAGTAGAACATATGACACCTGATAAAATTCGCAATGTAGCGATTATTGCCCATATTGACCACGGAAAAACAACCATGCTCGATAGTCTTTTGAAAGAATCCAAGGTCTTTCGAGAGAATGAAGCCGTTCCAGAGCGTGCTATGGATAGTTATGTTCTCGAGCAAGAGCGCGGTATCACAATTTTCGCCAAACACACATCCCTTTACGTAGATGACTACAAAATCAACCTGATCGACACTCCAGGCCACGCAGACTTCTCTGGAGAGGTTGAGCGTGTCCTTGGCATGGTCAACTCCGTCATCCTTCTTGTCGATGCTAAGGAAGGCCCTATGCCTCAAACACGTTTTGTCCTTAGCCAAGCTCTAAAAATGGGTCTTAATCCTATTGTTGTCCTCAATAAAATTGACCGCCCACAAGCTGATCCAGAGCACGCTTTAAATAAAACTTTTGATCTATTTGTTGAGCTTGGGGCAACAAACGAACAACTTGACTTTGCCTACATGTACGCCTCAGGACTTTCCGGGTTTGCAATGCTTCAGCTAGATGATCCCCGCAATAACATGCAACCCCTTTTCCAGATGATTATCGAAAAGGTACCAGCCCCGATGGGCAGCCTTGAGCTCCCATTCCTCATGCAAGCTGCAACACTTTCTTATGATGAATTCGTAGGACGAGGCGCCACCGGCCGCATCCTCGAAGGAAAAATCAAAAAGGGAGACATGGTTACACGCATAGAAGCATCAGGTCATCCTACACACCATAAAATCACACGGATTGAAGGCTATCACGGTCTTTTAAAAGTTGAAATGGACGAAGCAACTGTTGGAGATATTGTCAGCATTTCTGGAATTCCAGAGGTCACCATCGGCGACACCCTTTGCTCCCCTGATCACATCGTTCAACTTCCGCCCATCAACTTACAAGAGCCTACTGTATCGATTGAGATGAGCGTTAACAGCGGCCCCTTTGCTGGTAAAGAAGGCAAGCATATCACCATGAATAAAATCCGCGAGCGCCTTCAAAAAGAGCGCAAGGCAAATATCTCCTTAAAGATTGAAGAAGTCGAAGGTGATGCCGTCCGAGTTTCTGGTAGGGGCGAGCTGCATTTAGCCGTTCTTATCGAAGCCATGCGCCGCGAAAACTTTGAATTTCTCATCTCCAAGCCTAAAGTTATTCTTCACGAAGTTGATGGCGCAAAAGAAGAACCCATGGAATCGACCCACATTGAAGTTCCAGAAGGCTTTTCGGGTACTGTCATCGAAGAGCTATCCATGCGCAAAGGCGAGATGCAAATGCTGAGTACAAATGAGCATGGCATCAGCACAATTGAGTTCCTCATTCCCACACGGGGTCTTATGGGTTACCGCAACACATTCCTCACTGCCACCAAAGGCCTTGGCATCCTTACATCTATTTTCGATTCCTATGCCACCTACAAAGGTTCCATTCCAGGACGCAAAAACGGAGCCCTTATTGCGATGGCCCAAGGAAAAGCGACTCCCTACTCATGCTTCACACTGCAAGAGCGAGGCACCTTATTTGTTACCGGAGGCGATCAAGTTTACGAAGGCATGGTTGTAGGAGCGCATAACCGCGACAATGACCTTAACGTCAACATCGTGAAAGAAAAAGCGATGACCAACGTGCGCAACACAGCTGGCGCAGAAGAAGCAGCCGTCTTAACAGCGCCGACAAAATTTAACCTTGAGCAAGCCCTTGACTTCATCAATGATGATGAGCTCATCGAGGTTACACCTCAAAACATCCGCATTCGCAAACGCTACCTCACCGAAAACGAGCGCAAACGCAAG
>JAUILX010000028.1 GCA_030433395.1 Chlamydiia bacterium | reverse complement strand
AGATGCGCGAAAAAGAAAAAGCGCGCATTGATAAAGAGATGACCAAGCTCAAAACCCAAATTGAAGGCCTTGAGAAAAAACTTTCCAATCCAAGCTTTGTTGAGCGCGCCCCAAAAGAGCTTGTAGACCAGACTCAAAACATGCTTGCACAAGCTAAAACAAAATTAAAGGCTTTTTATGGCTCAAAATGAATGCGCTATTTGTCTTGATCCAATTAGTGCTCAGCCAAATTATACTTTGCCATGCGGTCACCAAGATGAGATGCATATAGACTGTCTTGCTAAATGGGTGATACTCGGATCGGGCAATAATCGGTCTTGCCCCAAATGTCGTTCTCCACTGAATATGCGAGTTGTTGGAAAACTATCAAGTGTGTCTTCTGGTGTTATTGCATTTATTGCAAGTTGCGCTATTTTCGCATCCATATATACATCAAGAAAATATCACTATCCAAGCGGGGCAAACGTCCATAACGCGCTGTTTTCTTTAACCTATACCCTTGTTTACTGGGAGGCTGTTTTTAGCAAAAAGAAAAAAGGTATAATTGAAGCTGTATTGATGAACTGTCTTATATCAAGCGTTGATGTGTTATCTTATAAACTTGTGTCGCGGCCTGCAGTCGATGCTTCAACACTGACATCTGTTATGAAGATTGTAGGGCGTATTGCGTTAGAGTATTTCACCCTCTTGGCCTTTGCACCCATCATCGCTTACACTGCCAAGAAACTAATTAATCTAATAAATTTCTATGGATTGAAATATGGCTATGTCCGAATTGAGTCTACTGAATTAAGAGCGTAATTGCTTAGAAAGACAGATAAGGCCAATGAGGTTGGGGATAGCCATGAGGCCATTGGCAAGGTATGAAAAATCCCAAATGAGTTGCAAGTTGGCTGTTGCTGCCAGAATAATAAAGAGTGTAAAACAGATACGGAAGGGCATGATTGACTTGATACCAAACATGTAATCAAGGGCACGCTCTGCAAAGTAGGCCCATGCTAAGATGGTAGAATATCCAAATGGAATAATGGCAAAAGTCAGCAAAATTTTACCAAAGGGCAGAGATTGACTAAAGGCAGCCAAAGCGATATCGGCCCCAGAAAGACCCTGGTCTAGCACCCCTGTTACACCTAGAACAAGTCCCATAAGCGTGCAAATAAAAAGCGTTGTAATCGAAACGGTGCTCATCTGAATCAGCGATTGTTTTTTAGGGTCTTTTGCTTGGGCCGCACTTGCAGCAATACCTGCCACACCAAGCCCTGCTTCAGATGAAAAAATGCCTTGCGCTGCGCCCATCATAATAGCAAGCATGATCGCTTTGGCTGTAAAGGCCTGCTCAATGACTGTGAGTATCACATGAGGAAGGACTTCTATATTGAGTGCAATGATGGCAAGTGCTGAGCCGGCAAAAAATAGGCCCATAATCGGTACGGTGTAGGCAGTGATCCGCCCGATGCTTTTAATGCCTTTCAAAATAGAAAAACCAACCAATATAGAAAGCACTATGCCAGTAACAAGAGGCGGCACTGAAAAGGTGCTTTGTAGTGATTGAGCCATAGATTGCACTTGCACCGAGTTTCCAATGCCTAAGCTACTTAAGACTGTGAATGCCGCAAATAAAATAGCTAGCCATTTTGCTTTTACTCCTTTTTCAAGGTAGAGCATCGGGCCGCCACACATCTCATGATTTAGATCTTGACCGCGAAATTTTATGGCGAGAAATGATTCGGCATACTTAAGGGGCATGGCAATCAATGCCGTTAGCCACATCCAAAATAGAGCCCCGAGCCCGCCTGAGCTTAAAGCGATTGCCATCCCTGTAATGCTACCGATTCCTATGGATGCGGCAAGCGATGTACTGAAAGCCTCAAACTGTGAGACATCTCCTACAGCTTTATCGTGATGGGGCGTAAAGGCTAATCGATGACATCTGAAAAATTGGGTGAACTGAATCCCCTTTGTTCGAATTGTGAGCAACAACCCAGCCGCACACAGCATGAATAGTAAGGGCCCTCCCCAGAGCCATTGAGTGAGCTGCGCTATCATCTTGAGAAACTTTTTAGCTCCCGCACAGCAACTCCACTTAAGCAAACAAGGCCGATGAGGTTGGGTATAGCCATTAAGCCATTGCAGATATCGGCCAGTCCCCAAACAGCCTGAAGACTTAGTATCGCACCTGGAATAATCAGCAAGGTGTAAAGGGCTCGGTAAATTTTAATGCTGCGCAGACCAAAGAGATACTCGGTGCATTTTTCGCCATAGTAGGCCCAGCCCAGCATGGTTGAATAGGCAAAAGGAATGAGCGCAATGGTTACAATGAGTGCGCCGCCTGGCAAGGCTTTGTTAAATGCTGCTAAGGCAAGCTCGGAGCCGCCGGTGGTTGTGCCAAGAACTCCGGTCAGAGCGATAGTCAGTCCTGTGATGGTGCAGACAATGCCTGTTGTGATAAAAACTCCAATCATTGCAATGAGGGCCTGATGAGAGGGTGTTTTTGTTTTAGCTGCTGCTGCTGCAATTGAAGAGATGCCAAGGCCTGCTTCTGAAGAAAAAACACCTCGAGCCACTCCCATTTGTAGGGCTAACATGATTGTTGAACCGGCAAACCCTCCAATGGCCGCCTGTCCAGAAAATGCGCTGTGAAAAATACTGCCAAATGCATCTGGAACGCGCTGCCAAAATAAGACTACAATAACCAATCCAGCTGCTATATAAAAAATACCCATGATAGGGACTAAAATACTTGCAATTTTCCCAATGCTTTTGATACCACCAAATAGGGCTAAGCCAACGAGCAGCATCAGCAAAGATCCGGTGAGCAGAGGCGGCCAGCCAGCGAGCGTATTGATTGCATCGGCAACGGAGTTGGCTTGCACCATGTTCCCTGTTCCAATCGCTGTTACCATTGCCAGAATAGCAAAAGCGATGGCTAAAAATCGGTTTTTCAGGGCGCGCTCTAAGTAAAACATAGGACCACCACACATGTCGCCATTGGCATCTTGGGTGCGGTGTTTAATTGCTAAGACACATTCGGTGTATTTTGTTGCCATACCGAAAAAAGCGGCTCCCCACATCCAGACAAGAGCACCTAATCCGCCAATAGAAATGGCTGTGGCAACTCCTGTAATGCTTCCTATACCAATAGACCCTGACAGGGCTGTCATTAAGGCTTGAAAGTTCGAAATATCACCTTTTGAGGTGCGGTCATGTTTTACAAAGGCAAGCTTATGGGCAAGCCCGAAGTAACGGATTTGCACAAATTTTAGCCTTAGAGTTAAGAAAACACCTGTGGCAATCAGAAAAAAAAGGAGGGGTGACCCCCATATCCGCTGTGAGACAAGCTCTGTCAAAGTAACCATATCCAGATTATAGTCGCTCATGCCATTTATTTCTTCAGAAATAAACTTAAAACATGCTATGAATTAGGTAAATAAAGATGAAGAAACTCCCCTCGCCTTACGAGCTCCACGACCACCTTCCAATGACTCTTCGTCAAAGAGAGTTTGTTGCTCAATCGCAAAGAGAAGTCGTCGATATCATTCATAATCGCTCAGATAAACTTCTGATTATAGCTGGGCCTTGCTCTATACACGATTTTGCCTCTGCAATGGCTTACGCAACTCACCTAAAAGAGCTTTCTGTTCGGGTGGCAGATACTTGCATGATCCTGATGCGCGCCTATGTCGAAAAGCCTCGTACACGAACTGGCTGGACAGGGCTTGTCAATGACCCAGAAATGGATGGCTCTTTCGATATTGAAGCTGGCCTTGAACATGCTCGCAAGCTCTTTTTGGCTCTCACAGATATTGAAATGCCAATTGCAACAGAGCTTTTGCACCCTTTAACGTACCCTTATCTATCGGACACGCTGACTTGGGGGTGCATTGGAGCTAGAACTGTAACATCACAGCCCCACCGACAAATTGCTTCTTATGCTCCCTTTCCTGTCGGATTTAAAAATAGTGTTGATGGCAATATTAGCGTAGCGCTAGATGGTGTAATTTGTTCCCGTAAACCCCACAATTTTGTTGGTATCAATCACAGTGGCCACATTGCAGCACTTCAGGCAAATGGAAATCCTCATACCCATATCGTTCTGCGCGGTTCAAACGCGGGGCCCAACTACGATTTAGCAACGCTTAGGCAGACTCAAGCTTGTATTGACCAACTTGATTTAAACTGTCGTATTTTAGTCGACTGCTCCCACGGTAACTGCCAAAGACAAGAAGAAAGGCAGAAAGAGGGTTTTTTAGCCACGCTTGAACATGTAATTGATGGATCAGCAGATGTTATGGGAATGATGCTTGAGAGTCACTTAGAAAGTGGCAATCAACCCCTCAGCCAAGCACGTAGCAGGCCTAACCGCTCAATTACAGATCCATGCATTGATTGGCGGGAAACTGAAAGTCTTATTCTTTGGGCTCATGAATCTCTACAGAAGGGTCTAGCATCATCTGAGGTGGCTCGATAAGCTCAACCCACAGTTGTTGTTGCCAGCTTTTAACCACATCCCCTTCTTTATTAATAAACTCTGCTCGATAGGTTAAAAAGCCTCCTGTATCCCTAAACCGATCGCCAAGCAGTTCATAAACAATGATACCATTTTCTGTCTCAATAGATTTCTCATATAGCTCTTCAGCATAGTTTTTGAATATCAGCCTGAGTTTTAGAGTCAAGGGATCGGTAAACTCAGAAGAAGGCAAGCGCCATTTTACAAGCAAGCGCTGCCCTTTTGGGGGATTCTTTTGCAATGGATCTGGACTTTGCACAAAAGTGGATGCCAAACTCGAACGACCAACTCGTTGTCTTTCAACTGTCAAGTAGGATTTTGAGCAGGCTGTCAAAAACAACAATGATAAAACTACAATTCGCTTCATATTGCCACCTAATATATACTAAGTGGAATATGCATGAAAGCGTTCTTGTTGCTATTTTTGATGAGCAGCGAAAAAAAATTCTTTTAACAAAGCGTAGGGATATCCCTGTATGGGTCTTTCCAGGCGGGCGCATCGAACCTGGTGAAGAACCTGAGCAAACAGCTGTGAGAGAATCATTAGAAGAAACTGGCTACCAAGTTGAGCTGATCCGTAAAATTGGGACGTACACGCCTCGAAACCGCCTTTCTAAATATACACATTTTTTTGAAGCTCGCATTATTAGCGGTGAGCCTAAAACTACGGATGAAACACAAGCCTTAGATTTTTTCTCAACTGATGCGCTACCTTATCCCCTGCCACCCCCTTATGAAATCATGACTGAGCACGCTAAAAGTAGTGAAACTTATGTAACAGAAATTCCCAGCTCTTCTTACTGGATATTGTTCAAAAGCCTGTTAAAGCGACCTGATTTGATCGCTCGCTTCTTCCTCATGAAGATGGGGATCCATCTGAATTCATGATCTGGTAAACTTCTGCAAGATTAAAATCTGATATCTCGGCAATAACTTCTGGAGATTGTCCATTTTTAAGGAGGCGCTCAATGATTTTGATAGCCCCTTCTCGCTTGCCCTCCTCTCTGCCTGCTTCTAGACCTGCTTCCCTGCCCTCTTCAAGGCCTGCTTCTCTGCCCTCTTTCAAGCCCTTTTCAAGCGCTCGCTTTTCAGCGTTCTGAATCCAATCTGCAAATGTTCGATCATCCATGCCTTTTTTCTCAAAGCCTGAATACCACCTCAATTCATCTTCTGTCCAATGATGCCGTTCCAAAATTTCGTAAGCCTCTGCTATTTGAGGATGCTGCTTCAATATTTCTTCTACCGAAGCATCATTTGAATGCTTTAGGAAATAGTACCATTTTTCTTCAATTGTTTCAATTTCATTTAACTTCTTATTAAACTTTGGTAATTCAACAAAAGTAAAATGAAAATCCTTTAAATCATGCTCATGAGATTTTTTATCGAGAAGAACATGGTCTGACTTATATCGATCGTTTTTCTTTGGAAAAGCAATATAATCAGTAATTGCCAGAAAAATGACTTTTGTCAATTTACCATACTTGTCTCCAGCATTACAGTGCTCTAAATAGGTTTTTGCAGCATAATACTGAGCGCGTTTTTCAAACCCAGGCCTGTTGGCAACCTGCATTTCAATGACGTATCGAGCCCCGTTTTGGTCTTTCACTAAAACATCAACAATGCTCTCTTTTCGAGAGGCAATTTTAGCAGGCTGTCTTGGGTTTAGAAACTTTAAGTCAACAATGCGCTCAGAGCCTTCTAAATTAAAAACTGCGTTTAGAAAATCAATAGGGATATCTTTATGCTGTGATGAGCCAAAGATCTTCTTAAAGGCCAGATCATTTTTTGGATTGAGATACCTACCGAACATACACCCTCCTAATCTCGCTCTTAAGATATGATTGTTTATTTTTTAAGTCAAGGACTTCAAATCATCTTTGAAGGGTCAACAGCTTTATCAAAATCATCAGCGCTTAAGTAACTCAAAGATAGACATGCTTCTTTTAGGGTCGTACCTTCCTTGAAGGCTTTTTTTGCAATTTCAGAGGCCTTGTCATAACCAATCACAGGATTTAAGGCCGTTACAAGCATCAGTGAATTCTGCAGATGACGCTTGATAACTTCGGGATTGGGTTTGATTCCATTGAGACATTTTTGAGTAAAGTTCTTGGCGCTATCAGAGAGTAGGTGGATGGATTGCAGCAAGTTATAAATCATTAAGGGACGGTAGACATTAAGCTCAAAGTTGCCTTGTGAGCCTGCGATGCTAATGGCTGTGTCATTGCCCATGACTTGCACGCAAACCATTGTGAATGACTCGCATTGGGTAGGGTTCACTTTTCCTGGCATAATGGATGATCCCGGCTCGTTAGCTGGAATAAAAATCTCACCAATCCCACTGCGTGGACCTGATGCCATCCAACGAATATCGTTGAGAATTTTCAGTAGCGAGCCTGAAAGTAGGCGCAAACTGCCACTCACTTCTACGAGTGCATCACTTGCTGCTAAGGCCTCAAATTTATTAGGCGCTGAGATGAAGGAGAGATGCGTTAGCTTGTTGATTTCTTTGACTGCTTGCTCTGCATATTTAGGGTGGGTATTTAGGCCTGTACCAACTGCTGTGCCACCTAGAGCTAATTGACTGAGATGCTCGCAAGCATGCTCAATAGCTTTTATGCCATTTGCAACTTGTGTAGCATAGCCTGAAAATTCTTGACCCAGCGTTAAGGGCGTGGCGTCCATTAAATGGGTTCGGCCAATTTTGATGATATCGGCAAATTCTTGAGCTTTTTTATTGAGTGCATCATGTAGTATTTTTAGGTTGGGTAGCAACGCATTATGAATCAACGTCATTGCAGCGATGTGCATAGCTGTTGGAAATGTGTCGTTAGAGCTCTGGGATTTATTGACATCGTCATTTGGGTGCAAATCTTTAGCAAAATGAGCAATCACCTCATTCACGTTCATATTGGTTTGAGTGCCAGATCCTGTTTGCCAAACTGATAGGGGAAATTCTTCGTCTAAAGAGCCTTTTAAAATGGCTTCACAGGATTTTAAAATGGCCTCTTTCTTCTCTTTGGTAAGCAAACCTAATTCATGATTGACAGTGGCTGATGCTTTTTTTAGGATAGCAAAGGCGTGGATCACTTCGATGGGCATTTTTTCAGAACCAATTGGGAAATTTTGCAGAGAGCGCTGCGTCTGCGCCCCCCACAAGCAATCTGATGGCACTTCAATCTCGCCTAGCGAATCTTTTTCTTTACGCATTTATTATCTCAGTTATTTGAATCAACTTCTTGAAACACTCCATTAATATGGCTATTTAAGCTTAAATAGAGCATCCCACGAAGAAACACAACCACTTTTTTTGGCCAGCCTTTAAGACCGACCAAAGCAAGACTAGATCAAAAGGAGTGCGAAAACGAATGCGAAAAGTGAAAAAGACTCAACAATACCAAGCGCTGCAAAACACTTACCAAATACTGCGGGTTGTTTGGCTGATGCTTGAATGCCTGAGGCTGCGCACATCCCTTGATAGATAGCTGAGATCATGATCGCTAAGCCAATTGAAACACCGATACCAATGCCTGATGCAGCAGAAAGAGTGTTTGCGCGGATAGCATCGCGCATGAGGATCATTAGCACGAAGCCATAGATCGATTGCGATGAGGGCATGGCTGACATGCCGATAAATTTACCGTGGTTTTCGTCAACGCGCGCCATCACTCCATGCGATGCCATCCCGCCTATTCCACAACCTATTGCGCTGCCAAGACAACTCAAACCGAGTACAATTGCAGGTCCTATCATTGAAAAGTCCATCGTTTATCTCCTTAGTAATTTTAATGGTTTGAAAAATCTGCCGCCACCGTCAAATGAGTAATGATACCACTCGAGGAAATTCAGACGCAAGCCGTGAATAATTCCGCCAATGGCCCCCATCGTAATGTTAAGGGCGTGCCCAGCAACTAAAATGAGAATTCCCATAAAAAGCCCTGCGTCTTTAGCAATGCCGTTGAAAGTCGCAGCCATCATCATCCCTGCAAGTCCTAGTGCATACAAACGTAAGTAGGAAAGGGTGTCAGCAAAAATCTGAATAATGTTAGCAATTTCTCCTAGCCCTTTTAGGCGTAGCTGAATGAATGCAATGATCACAGAAAAGGAAACCCCTACGGTGAGCAGCTGCAATCCAAAGGTCGTTGCTGTCGGTTTTGAAACAAGGTTTAAGAAATTCACAAGCGATGTAGCGTTTAGCATCGAGGGCAGGAATAGATAAGCTCCAATCATAAAGGCAATCCAGCCAAAGTTAGCCCACGATCGCAGACCATAACGCAAAAGGGATAGGCAAATATGAATCGTCCCAATTAAAAGTGCTAATTCCATCAAAATATTATCTGCAAATTCTTCGTCAATTGGAAAACGCAACTGGCCATCTTTGTTTTCTGTTGCGTTGTTAATGAATTCTGCCCCTGATGTTGCTCTAGTTAATAGAGGGTATTTATCAACCCAAAATTGGTAAACATCATCTTTATGGCTCATGTGATACTCGGCCTTTGCACGGCTTAAATAACCGATCATTGAGTAATGGCTAACGGGATTATCGGGGCGCAAATGCATGCCAAAGAAAGAAGCTGTAAGAGCTCCCCACGCTACACAGCCAATTGCGATACTCATGACAAGCGTTAGAAATCGCTTGCCTGACCCTTTGAGATGTTTAAATTTGTGACGCAAAAACAAAGCTAGCGCTAAGTAAAGCATGCCATAGCCAGCATCTGCAACAATGATGGAGAAAAAGAGAATGAAGGCCCAGTAAACCCAGGGGCTGGGGTCTTTGTCAGAAGCCGATGGAACATCATAGATTTCTACAAGGTCTTCACCAATGCGGGAAAATCCTTTGTTGTCTAGGTATGTAGGAACATGATCATCTTTATGGATAGGCAAGGGCTCACAATGCACGCTAAAATCTTTCATGAGTGTGTGAACAGCTGCCAATTTAATGGTAGGTATCCAACACTCTGCTACAAAGAGCATTTCTTCAAGCTCAGGAGCTGTTTCATTTTGGGCAAATTCTAAATTGTACACATTGAGTTCATCGATAAATT
>JAUILX010000027.1 GCA_030433395.1 Chlamydiia bacterium | reverse complement strand
TTTTTTTACCTAAGGGACTTGCGCATTTATTCTGAATAAGGTATGAAAGTACGCGAGGGGTCTGGAATGGGGACACTCGCAGACCTCAAAAGGAATACATGCTGGATCACCACCTGTCTGCTCTTTATAAGGAGCTTGGGTTTACTAAAGAGCCCCAAAAAGGCGAGGATAAGTCGTTTATTATCGAAATACCTGCAAAAGCTCAGATGCGCGTTTGGGACCTTTTTCCAGGGTGCTTGTTTAAAGCTGTGCTCGGCCCCCTTCCTGAGGAGGAGATTGAAGATCACCTCATATATTATAGTAAGGCAAATTTGGTTGGCCAGGGTACTGGCAGGTGCCGTATCGGCTTAAATGCAGATGGCAAGCAGTTGATTATGACGATGTATGATCCAGAAGATATTTCCTATCAAGACTTTAAAGAGCGCACCGAAGAGTTTGCGAATTTTGTAGATTACTGGAAGGATCAGTTGTGAAGGGTTTTTTAGTTGGTGAAGAGGGACCACTTGCTGGTCTGATTGTTCGCATGGACGAGGGCGATGAGTGGATTATAGGGCGCGATCCTGATGTCTCTTATCAGGTGCTTGAAGATCCTATGGTCTCGCGCAAGGCTGTGAAGATTGTTAAATCTGAGAGTGGTTTTGTGCTTCATAATCTAAGTGATGTGAATCCTGCTTCTATTAACGGAAAGGTTGTAGAAGAGCCTGCCCAGCTCTCACTAGATGATACTGTGCAAATCGGCTCGACTCTATTTCGATTCACGGACGAGGACCCGGCTGGGGATATCGAGCCTGAAGATGTATCTGATGAAGTGATCGATGATGAGCCCTCTTTTGGAGAAAAAGAGTCGCCTGCTGCTCAAGATGATATTTTTGGCTCTTTCCGCTTTGCTGGAGGCGAGGAAACGCGCTGGCTGATTAAGGTGATCTCTGGACCAAATGCTGGCGCTGAGTTTAACTTGGAGCCGGGCGCTGAGCTTACCATTGGTAAGGATCCGAATGAGTGTGATATCGCCCTGCAAGATTTAAGTGTCTCTCGCCAACATGCAAAGATTAGCATTGACGAGCAAGGTGATCATGTTGAGATTGAAGATTTGGGCTCACGCAATGGCACGCTTGTCAGTGGCCGCCCTATCTCTGAGAAAAAGCAACTTGCTTCACAGGATTTAATTGCTCTTGGTACCACGACGTTTTTAATCATTGACCGCGAGCAAACACGCGATACAATTTTCTCGCCTCCCTCAATGGCAGCTATTCCTGAACCTGAAGAAGAGGAAGAGAGCGCTGAAGAAAAGCCTAAATCGTGGAAAGAGCTCATTATACCTCGTCACCACCTGATTTTGGCTGGTTTGTTTGCTATTTTTGTGCTTGTTGGTATCGGCGGAATGTTATCTCTTTTTCAGACGGAAACGATCGCTTTTGAAAAGCATGACCCTCACGGCGCCATCCGTAAAACGATCAAAGACTTTCCCGATGTTGAGTTCTCTTATAATGAAACAACTGGCAAGATCTTTTTGCTTGGACATGTACTCACTGAGGTTGACAACCAAGAGATGCTTTACAATTTGTCGACATTGGAAATGATCAAGGGGATCGAAAACAATGTGGTGATCGATGAGCTTGTTTGGGATAATGTCAATGCGCTCTTAATGAAAAATCCCGCCTGGCGCAGTGTGTCGATGACGGGGAAAAAACCAGGCGTGTTTCTACTGCGCGGTTTTGTTGAAACAACTCAAGAAAGTGGCGATTTAAAAGAGTACCTGAATCTGAATTTTTCTTATTTAGACAAGTTAGATTACCAAGTGGTGGTTGAGCGAACATTAGAGATGGAAATTCAATCTATCTTAATCACGGAAGGTTTTGCATCTGTTACGATGCAGCTTGTTGGTGGCGATTTGGTGATCGCTGGAAGGGTTCCTGAAAAAGACGAGGATGAGTTTGAAGATGCCATCGATAAAATTAAACTTCTTCCAGGAATTAACTCTGTAAAGAGTTTGGTGATTTTTACATCTGCATCGACTTCACGGATTAACCTATCATCAAAATATCGCGTCACTGGAACAACGATGTTTGATAATGTTCCGACCTATGTTGTGATCGGAGGAAAAATCTTATCTACAGGTGACACTTTAGACGGCATGACGATCACTGCGATTGCGCCAAGTGAAGTTTTACTTGAAAAAGATGGATTAAAATACCAGATTAATTACAATGAAAATTAATTTATTACACACTTGAGAGGTGAAAATGTACGGACTAGAAAAGCAGCCGTCAGATGGATTTGAGTTCGATTTGGAAAAAGAGCTAAACGCAAGTCCAGAGCGCAGAAAAGAGGTCATGAAAATGGCAGAAGATGCAATTAAAGGCCTTAAAGAGGCCCTTCGGGATGAAGATCCTCATTCAAAAGAATTCGAAAAATATGGCATGATGCTTCACGGGTACACCGCAATGCAAACTGTCGTTCAAAAAACGCGCTAGGAGGCATTTATGGGAAGTTCCGATTGGGCAACGCTATCCTTTTCTACACTGATCACTGCATACACAAAGCTGCAAAGCCAGCTTGTATCTATGGTGCGCACGCTTGCGTCTAATATCTCAAATGCAACGCCTGGTAAGTTTTTGCTTTTGCAATTCGGCATGGCTCAGGTAACGCAAGTTGGCGAAACGATTTCAAACTTGATCTCGCAGGTCAATGCTATGATTATGGCCGTGGTCCGCAACCAGAAATCACAATAAAGCTAAAGGGAGTTTTAAATGTCAAAATGGAAAGAGTGGGAGAAAAAGTGCGAAGAGCATTTTTTCTATTTTTTGGAATGTGGCTACATCGCTTGCAACCAAGCAGATGAAGATTCAGCATTAAAGTTATTTAAAGCGGCAAGTGTGCTAAAACCTGATAACACGCTCTGTGATGTGGGCTTTGGATATTTACACTTACATAAATTAGAACTGGCAAAAGCCTGTGAGATGTTTGAAAGTGTTCTTCGCAAAGAGCCTGAAAATGAAATGGCAAAGACTTTGCTTGGAATTAGCAAATCGATGATGCCAACAGGTGCTACTGAAGGCGAGAAAATTTTGCATGACATCTCTACTACATCACAAGATCCTTATGTAAAACAATTGAGTGATACAGCTATTAATTTTGTTGATCGCTTTATCAAAAAAAGCGGCGGCGGCCCAGCAGATGTTCAAAAACCTAAACAGCCTAGAAAATAATGGCAGAAAACGATTTCCCTAAAGACATTTCAAAGCCTTCTCAAATTGATCCGAGCAAATCGGTTCAAACAGGTGAAGAAGCTCCAAAAAAGGGAGATGCAAAAGAGTCATTTTCATCCTACATGAAAGAGGGCGCCGAGTCTACGGGGTCGACTGGCCAGCCATCACCGATGGATCTTGCCAAAGGCCCTGCAATGCCAGCCTCTCAGCCAACGCTTGAGTCTGTTACAGCGCAGATGAAGTCAGCTTCTAGCTCACTTGGTGATGTTAATAATCTACTCAACACAAAAGATCTTAAGCTTAAACGCTCCCAGACCTACCTTCTGCGCAATAAGCTAACCGATGCCAATCAAAATATTCGGAACGCTGCGCAAAAAACAGGTGTTGATGTTGGGCCACCTCCCAATCTCACTGGCAGGCAAAACCCGATTGCGCGATTTATTGGTCTTGTGACTGATAGCCAAAAGAAAATGAATGAGTCGCAACAGATGATCGATAAGATGGCTAAAGAGGGGCAGTCGATCAGTCCTGGTGTTTTATTGTCTGTTCAAGTCAAGATTAACAAGGCCTCGCAGCAAATTGAATATGCATCTGTGTTGCTTAGCAACGCTGTGAGCTCGATTAAATCACTCTTTAATGTCCAAATATAAGAGGTCTTTCCTCGCATGGAATTTGAAAAGCTAGAAAAGCAACTTGAAGATCTCGAGCTGACAACGGTGCACGGACGCATCACTGAAATTGTCGGCATGTTGATCAAGGCTGTGATCCCACAAGTAAAAATGGGGGAAGCTGTTTTGATCAAGCGTGAGGGCGAGCCTTTGATGGCTGAGGTTGTCGGTTTTACACAAGATGAGGTGTATCTCTCCCCTTTAGGTGAAATGACTGGGATTGGACTATCTTCTGAAGTGATTCCAATGAGGCTTCCGCTTCAGATTCAGGTCGGGCCTGGTTTGCTTGGTAGGGTTCTAAACGGTCTTGGAAAACCTCTCGATACGAGCGAAAAAGGCCCTTTAACTGACGTTGATCAAACTTATTCGGTGATGAGTTCACCGCCCGATCCTTTGCAAAGGCGCTTGATTGAAAAACCCATGCCAACAGGCGTGCGCTGTCTTGATGGCGCTCTCACTTGTGGAGAAGGGCAACGTATTGGTATTTTTGCCGCAGCCGGTGGCGGTAAATCAACGCTGCTTGGCATGCTAGCGCGCAATGCTCAAGCTGATGTCAACGTGATCTCTTTAATTGGTGAAAGGGGCCGTGAAGTGCGCGAGTTTTTGGTCAATGATCTAGGCGAAGATGGGCTTGCTCGCTCTGTTATTATTGTTTCAACATCTGATCAAGCAGCTCAGCTGCGCCTAAATGCTGCTTACATCGGAACGGCGATTGCCGAATATTTTCGCGATCAAGGCAAACGCGTTATCTTAATGATGGACTCTGTCACTCGTTTTGCAAGAGCGCTTCGCGAAATTGGGCTGGCAGCAGGCGAGCCACCTGCACGTGCAGGCTATACGCCATCGGTTTTTGCAACCTTGCCACGCCTGCTCGAGCGTTCTGGAAACAGCGATAAAGGATCAATCACTGCCTTTTATACAATCTTGGTGGCTGGTGATGATATAAACGAGCCTGTTGCCGATGAGGTGCGCTCTATTCTCGATGGCCACATCATTCTCTCAAGACACCTAGCCCATAAGGGCCACTACCCAGCGGTTTCTATCCTCGAATCTGTCAGCCGTATTTTAACGCATATCACGGATAAGCCTCACCAAGAGCTCATCCGCAAAATTCGCCAAGTCCTATCGGACTATGCTAAAAACGAACTTTTGATACGTATTGGCGAATATAAACCCGGTTCTGATCGCGATGCTGATTTTGCGATTAAGTATATCGAGCGTGTCAACCGCTTTTTACAACAGCGCGTTGATGAAAAGTGCTCGTTTGAAGAAACCCTTGCTCAGCTCAAGCAATTGTTTAATTAATGGCAAAGTATCCACTGCAACAATTGATGGAGATTAAGCTCAAGCGCTTAGATGAGGCGGAGCGCGAATTGACAAAGCGCAAAGAAGAGCTAGAAGAAGAAGAGAAAAAGCTTCAAGCCGAAAAAGACAAGCTGCAAGCAATCCTTGATCATAAAGCGGATAAAATGGCGCAGATGCGCGCAGAGATGGATCAGGGAACAACAACGGATAAAATCAAGCAGATTAAAAGCTATCTTGAAACTGTTGAAGACAGGCGAAAAGTGCAAGATGACAAAGTCAAAAAGCAACAGCTTGAAGTTGAAAAAGCTGAGGCTGCAGTTGAAGAAGCCCGCCAAAACGTGTTTCAAAAGCAAGCCGATGTTGAAAAATTGAAGATGCACCGCAAAGAGTGGGATTCCGAGCAGCTCTACTTGGAAAAACAAGAAGAAGCTAAAGAAACCGAAGAGATGGGAACCTCGATGCACGTTCGAAAGAAAAAGAAGGGGAAATGAGATGCCAAATGATGCAGGGGGCCAACGCCCAATTCAAGGGTACCGTCAATATGAAAGCACTCAAAAAGATGTCGAGGAGCCTATAGATAAAGATGAATTCCAAAAGAAAATCAAAGAAATAGAGTCGTCCACAGAGGCTCCTCACAAAAAAAAACGCGAGCAAGCCGATGATGATGGAGCCGGCCTTGAAGGTTTAAATCAACCCCAGCATGTCTTTGATGCAAAAAAAGATATAGAGCCCTCCCCTTTTGAAGTGCAAAGCCCCCAATCGAGTCGTAGGCAAACCTATCAGGGACAAAAAGGTGCCGATATGGAATTCATAGAAGAGGGAACGCCGCCAACTACCACACCGGAGGAAGAACGCACACCTTTTGCTCCGCCACCATCTCCTGAAAAACAAGCAGCGCCTCAACCTCAACCTACAACTCCCCCACCTTCAAACCAACCTACGACCTCTCAACCCGCTCCAGAAAAATCACAGACAGAGCAGCCGCAAAAGCAAACTTCCCAAACTCAAGACTCGTCTACACAATCACCTCAGAGCCAAACTCAAAAAGGAGCATCGCTTCCAACATCACCACTTAAAACCAGCCCTGCAGAAAAAAAAGAAGCTTCTCCAACTGCTCCCTTAAAAGAGCCACAAAAAATTGGTAAAAAAGGAGCTAAAAAAGCTGCCGACGAAACCGAAGAAACCCCAGTAACGCATGAACCCGCATCTGAAATTGCAAAAATCGAAAAAGAAAAAAGCCAAAAAGCCAAAGAGCAACAAGGTGCAGGAGTTGAAGGAGTCACCACATCTGATCAGCCTACAGGAACTGGCAATGTCATAGCTCCCACAGCCGCCATGGGCTCTTCACCGCTAAATCCCCTATCGCCTATCTATGAGCTTTTTAACAATATGGTTAGCCACATCACTATCGAGAACGCAAAATCTGGACTGCAAACGACAACTGTGCAAATCTCTTTAAAAAATTCTGCCTTCGATGGCGCAAAATTGAAACTTGAGCGGTTTCCAACAGCTCGAGACACTTTTAACGTCCAACTTTCATCAGACAATCCAAAAGCTGTTGACTTATTCAATGAAAATATGCCACAACTAACAGCAGCGTTTCAAGCAGGCCGTTACCCTTTTAAAGTGAACATCAATCGTGCCGTTCACGCAGGTGAAACAGCTAAGGAAAAAGCCAAGCGCGTCAATCGCAAAGGAGATGCAAAATGAAAAAGCTATTACTGCTACTCGTTGTTAGCAGCTTTTGCATCGCCGATCAAACAGCATCCCGTCTCATTTTAAAGCACCGAGAGCATAACGGTGTCGGCTACGACACTGGATACTCTACGCTGCAAGCATTTTTAGCTCCCTCTTGGAAAAATGGATTTATGCCTTTCATTGATCTTCGTGGCCATGTTTTTGATGATCAGAAATTTGCCACCAATGCTGGAGTGGGCTTGCGCTATGACTTTTCTAAATACACGTTTGGCGGCAACTTCTACATCGACTACCGCAACGCTACTCATTTAAATCCTTTTCAACTCGCCGGCGGTCTAGAATTCTTATCGGACACTTTTGATATTCGAGCAAATGGATATGGCCCTTTCACTAATGCCTCTTATAAAGCCCCTCTATCTTTTGTTGAATTTATGGGTAACAGAGCTCAATTTAAACAAAAAGCAAAAGCTGCACTACCTGCTATTGAAGCTGAAATCGGCTCTCCAATTGGGCAACGTTGCCAAAAGATAAACCTTTACGCCGCACTTGGCCCCTATTATCTCTTTAAAAGAACAGTATCTGGCGTAAATCTAGGCAATGCAATTGGTGGAAAAGGACGCCTTGTAACAGATTATCGAAGCCTTATAAATTTTGCTGTTGATGCAACATACGACAAAATTTTTAAATGGACAGTGCAAGGTACAGCTGCTATCAGTATTCCACTTGGACACCAACAAAAGCAAGGCAATTATAAATTCCTTTGCCAAGCACGAAACCAATTGCCGTATCGAGACGAAATCATCCCGATTGATTCAGGTTCCAAAAAACGTACAGCTCCCTTTAACATCATCTTTGTAAACAACACTTCAAGCAGCAATGGAACATTTGAAAGCCCCTATCCAACGCTTGCTCTAGCAGAAACAAATTCATCCGCTGGAGATGTAATCTATGTTTTCCCAGGTGATGGAACCACCACAGGCATGGACAGTGGCATTAGTCTTAAAAGCTCACAACGTTTTCACGGGTCTGGATCCCCAATGGATTTAGATGGTTTTATTGTGCCCACCCAAACCATAGGTCACATGCCAAAAATAGAAAATACAGCTGGTAATGCCATCAATCTATCTGATGAAAATACTGCTATTGGATTCAATATTGTCTCTGCGTCTGGTTGTGGTATTGATAATACAGGAGTTACCGGAGGCAGTTACACAATACTTGATAATATAATCACCAATACTTCAAACAGTGGTATCAATATAGCATCTAACATCAATGGCCAATCAACCATTTTGCGTAATAATGTTAGTATGACAGGCGGTGATGGCATTTCAATCACTACCAATGGAAATGTATCCTACACCTCTGCAATTTTTGAAAATAATTTTGAAAATACCGGCAGTGAGATCGCTATTAATATCATATTGAATGATCAAAGCACTCACGACTCATTTGCAGGAAGCAACACTGATCTGAACTATCTTCAATTCTATGTTATGCAGACAAATGACAATAGCTCTGGTTTTGCTTTTGTGACTCGTAACAAAACACAATTTATCGGATCACCTAGTAATATTTTTGATGAATTTCGATCAAATGACACGTCTTTTTTAGAGTACTACTTTGCGCATAACATCTTAGATCGGTACAATCTTTACATGGTAGCAAACAATAGCTCCCATATGAAGGGGCTTGCTTTTAGGAATGAAATTTTCAATTTAGCGAATCTAGCGGTAGTCTCCCCTGGCTTCCACCTACAACCTGGCGACTCACCTACTATGGACATTACACTGCGTGGCGGCAGATTTCATGGCATTGCAGATGAGGGATCAACCATTATTTTACCATCTGGGGTAACCCAGGCAAACGTTACTTTCTTGATGGAAGATGTGCTTGCCTACGACGTTGATAACACAAATGCTCTATTAGAAACCAGCAGCATCAACGCCGGTTATTATCATGTAACTCTTCGTAATAATATTTGCACACAATCCTCTGGCACACCAATTGGCTATGGTACAGGAGGCACTGCCTCTTCACGCCTCATCCTACAAAATAATATTTGCCCCAACACCTTAGCTAACTCAAATAGTATCGAGGTCAAATCTAATGGAACTGCTTGTATATGTGCTACAATCACAGGTAATAGTGCCCCCAATAATATCTTAAACTTCGATCAAAATGCTACATCTGTGCTCAGAGTTGAGTCGACAACTCCAGGCTCACCTGATGGCACAATTTCAGCTAATGACTTTGGGTCCGTTACACAGAATACCAATGCTATTTATGTTGGCTCTAATGAATGCACAAGAAGTCCTTGCCCTTGATTCGCGTAGCTAGCATCTGTTACCATACTGAGATATGAAAAAGCTTCCTATTGGCACTCAGACCATTAATAACCTTAGTTATGGGTTTATATCACCTGTCTTCAGGCATTTAAGGTGCTATCTTGCACCCTTTTTTGCTCATCCATAGCGCCTACGGCCTCACCACCTATCAGTTTAAATTTTAGTTTTGTATAGTAGTAGTGTCATATAGCAAAGGAGTATGTATGGGATCAATCCTGCATATGTCACAGGCCATTAACGAAGGCCTTAAATTAGCCTGTCCGTGGCAACGAAAAACCCAAAGAGATAAGTTAAGTATAGCCATTGCTGGTTTTATGGATTCATTAACCGCGA
>JAUILX010000190.1 GCA_030433395.1 Chlamydiia bacterium | reverse complement strand
CTTTGCTGCCGTTTTCTGGTGTAGTTGTTGGAGAGGTTTTGAGCGCCGATCAACATCCCGATGCTGATCGCTTACGCGTAGCGCGAGTAAGCGACGGTAAAGAAGAATTTCAAGTCGTTTGTGGCGCGACCAATTGTCGTGCTGGCATGAGGACAGCTTTTGCAAAAGTTGGCGCTGTCATCGAAGGCAGCAAAATCAAGAAAGGCAAAATGCGCGGTGTTGAATCCTTTGGCATGCTTTGCGGTGCCGATGAACTTGGGATTGGTTGCGATACTTCCGGCATAATCGAACTTGACGCTCCCCTTGGTCTCGATTTATCTGAGCTATATGGCGATGTTATTTTCGAGATCTCCCTCACACCCAATTTAGGGCACTGCATGAGCGTGTTGGGATTGGCGCGCGAACTTTCTGCCCTTTTAGAGCGTCCATTAAAAGCCCCAAAAATTCAGGTTGAAACTACAGAGCTGACCTTATCACTTGGCCTTTGTATCGAAGATAAAAACCAATGCCAGGCCTACGCCTACCGATTGATTGAAAATATTAAAGTAAAACCTTCTCCAGATTGGATTATCAAACGCTTAGAATCTGTTGGTATGCGCAGTGTTAATAACATTGTAGACATCACAAATTTAGTGATGCTCGAGCGCGGTCAACCACTCCATGCCTTTGACGCAGCTCTTATTGAAAACAATGAGATCCGCATACGCTCAGATCAAAGGGGCCATTTCAAAACACTTGACGGCATAGATCGCGAGCTGCCCGACAATACCCTCATGATTTGTGATGGCAAAAAACCGGTTGCTATCGCAGGCGTCATGGGCGGTGCTAATAGCGAGGTCAGCGAAAATACGACAAGCATTCTTTTAGAAGCTGCCGTTTTTCAGCCGACAAGCCTTAGAAAAACAAGCAAAGCTTTAAATTTACGCACAGATGCCTCTGCTCGCTTTGAAAAAGGTGTCGATCCAATGGGCCTTGAGCCAGCACTTGACCGAGCTGCAGAACTCATTGGTGGAAAAGCTGGCAAAATCCACAGCCAGATAAAAAAGCAGTACATACCTTTAGAGCTCACCCTGCGATTGAGTAGCACCAATGCTCTGCTCGGTTCCCACTTGAGTCTAGGTGATGTCGAACAAATTCTAACTAGTCTTGATATGCAAGTACGTAGCGACAGTAATGACGTGCTCATCGTAGGCGTGCCAAGCTACCGCCGCGATATCACCCAAGAGGTAGACCTCATTGAAGAAGTCGGCCGTATCTACGGCTACAATCACCTACCAAAAACACAAATGCGCATTACACCTTCTACAATTCCACATAATCCCCTTTACCAGTTAGAAAAACAAGTGCGCAGGTTATGCCAAGGTGAAGGGCTACTGGAGTTTATTACATGCGATCTCATCGGGCCAAGCGATTTAAAATTTGTGGCTGACCAAGATGAGCTTCTTAGCGTGATGCATCCAAGCTCTATTGATCAATCCATTTTGCGCCCCAGCCTATTGCCTAGCATGATGCAATCCGTTGCATATAATTTTGACCATCAAAACCACACAATAAATGCCTTTGAAGTTGGCCGCATTCACTCAAAAGCTGGCGAGTTAACAAGCGCGGCTATTTTACTAACAGGAAAGCAATCACCCCATACAATTGATCCGAAGACGCGCAACGTAGATTTCTTTGACCTAAAAGGTCACATTGAAAACTTGTTTGCAGGACTGCAAATCGATCTTATTTCTATCCAGCAACATGCGCATCCCCTATTTCATCCTGGCCGCTCCGCGAAAATTGTACACGGTGATTTCGA
>JAUILX010000189.1 GCA_030433395.1 Chlamydiia bacterium | reverse complement strand
GTCATTTCATAAAACCAGAGCAATATCTCGATTTGAAGCAAGCTCAAGCCCATGGTTTGCGACTTGGGAAGCGCCCGACGGGAGGAGGAATCATTTTTCATGTGAGTGATTATGCCTTTAGTTTGCTGGTTCCAGCATCCCATCCACTTTTTTCTGAAAATACGCTAGAAAATTATCAGATGGTCAATCAATGCGTTAAAAATGCTGTGCAGACATTTTTGGAGCAGGCTCCAGATCTTTTGCCTGTTGATCCCACCCCAATAGATGCGAGTACTGCCCACTTTTGCATGGCCAAACCCACTATCTATGATGTGATGCTCGGCCCCTATAAAATTGCGGGGGCGGCTCAGCGGCGTACTAAACAAGGCTTTTTGCATCAAGGTTCCATCAGCCTTGCGATGCCACCGAGCCGCTTACTAGAAAATGTTTTAATTCACAAAAGCGTGAAGGAGGCAATGGAGCAAAATACACTTTCGCTTGTAGAAAACCAGGTGTTTTTTGAAGTGCGAGCTCATATCTCAAATCTTGTAACTCAGGCGTTTCTCCAAAGATTTAATTGATTTAGAATTTTCTAGAGTATAAACTGGACCTACTATGGCAAAACACGGCAAGACAGCAATCACTCCAACGCGCGAGCAAGATTATCCAGAGTGGTATCAGCAAGTTGTAAAGCATTCCGACCTTGCTGAAAATTCACCTGTGCGCGGATGTATGGTTATCAAACCGTGGGGGTATGGGCTGTGGGAAAATATCGTTACTGCCCTCGATTCAAGATTTAAAGATGAAGGTGTTGAAAATGCCTACTTTCCCCTCTTCATTCCGCTAAGCTATTTGGAAAAAGAAGCTCAACATGTAGAAGGATTTGCAAAAGAGTGTGCAGTTGTAACGCATCACCGGCTTGCTCAAGGCAAAGATGGAAAGCTCGAACCTGCCTCACCATTAGAAGAGCCCCTTATTGTACGCCCGACATCCGAGACCATTTTTGGCGAGATGTATGCAAAATGGATTCAGTCTTATCGCGATTTGCCCATGAAAATGAATCAGTGGGCCAACGTTGTTCGATGGGAGATGCGTACGCGTATTTTCCTAAGGACTGTAGAGATCCTCTGGCAGGAAGGGCATTGCGCTTTTGCCACAAAAGATGAGGCATATAGGGATGCAAAGCGGATGCTTGATGTCTATACAGATTTTATGCACAACGAGCTGGCTGTCCCTGTTATTCAAGGTGAGAAAACAGAGAGCGAGCGTTTTCCAGGAGCTGTGAGCACGCTTACAATGGAGGTAATGACTCAGGATCTAAAAGCTTTGCAAGCTGGCACTTCTCATTTTCTAGGACAAAACTTTTCCAAATCAGCTGAAATTAAATTCCGATCAGAAGATGAGGCCCAAGAATATGTTTGGACAACATCGTGGGGCGTGACAAACCGTCTCATTGGCGCCATGATCATGGTGCATAGCGACGACAATGGGCTTGTACTTCCCCCGCGCTTAGCTCCGGCTCAAGTGGTCATCGTTCCAGTGATTCATAAAGATGAAGATCGCGCTCGCGTACTAGAGTATTGCGAGAAACTCAAAGCTGAGCTAAATGTGCGCGTGCGCATTGATACTCGCGATATGCGTGCAGGTGAAAAAGCTTGGCATTGGGTCAAAAAAGGTGTGCCGATACGTTTAGAGATTGGGCCACGTGAAATGGATGAAGACGTTTTAAGCATCGCTCACCGCACCAAAGGGCCAAAAGATTTTATCAAGCAGTCTAGAGTAGAGTTCATTCAATCAGCGCAGGCGCAGCTCGATGAGATTCAAGCGAC
>JAUILX010000026.1 GCA_030433395.1 Chlamydiia bacterium | reverse complement strand
GTCTCTCCGAGCTGATAAAGTGCTTTAAGAGCTGCCAAACGCACGTTTTCGTATGGGGATTTGCTGAGCTGGGTGAGTCGCTCGCGCTGGTGAGTATCTCCAAGCATTCCAAGCGCTAGGGCGCATGTTTCTTGCTCTGCGGGGTTTTTGTGAGTGGCAAGGGCGCGAATGTAGCTGAGCAAATCGTCGCGTCCGTATTGAGCGGCGCTCATGATAGCGCTGCTACGCACCATCAGTTCTTGGTCATTCATCAGCTGCCTTAAAAGTGAGATGGCTTTTGGTGTTCCAATGAGGGCAAAGAATTCAGCAAAATGAACGCGGAACATGGGAGGTAGCTTATGCATAAGCGCTTCTATCTGATCTGTAGCGTGGGGGTTTTTGCGTCTGGCTAAGTGATAGGCAGCTTCCATACGCACGCTAAGATAATCGCTGCTGCAGCTGCGTGCGAGCAGATCAGAGGATCGGTCGTCAATGAGCTCACCAAGATAGTGAATTGCGGCGAGTTGAGCCACAGGATCGCGGCTATCAACACCTGCTTCATAAATAGTTAAGGTGTCAGCTTTTTGAGCAATTCCAGTTCCGTAGATGCTTAGCAAGCGCACTTCGGGATCACTTGAAAAAGCGCCCTGATCAAGTATGATTTCCCCGATTTGTTTTAACGCTTCAAAGTCATGAGCGCCTACTTTTTCTTTATGGCTTATATATTGCTCAATGCCGTCTTTAACTAATCCTTTTTGAACAAGAAAGAGAGCCTGGCTCTCAGATGCAAAAAGGGGCAGAGTTATGAGGAAGAGAGTGAGAGCACGCAGTCCCATATATCGATCTCCATTTGCTTTAAAAGGTCCATAACAAGCTGCATAGGAAGCCCAACAACATTGTCATATGCTCCATCGATGCGCTCTAAAATAAGGGCTCCAATACCTTGTGCGGCATATGCCCCAGCTTTATCCAAAGGGTTTATGGCTTTGTGAAAGGCTTTGATTTGGTCATCTGTTAATGCTTTGATTGTCACATTAGTTTGCGCAACACCGCAGACAACTTTTTCATCTTGTCTGATTGCAACACCTGTAAGGACTTTATGAGTCTTTCCAGAGAGTTTTTTTAGCATTTCAAAAGCTTGTGTTTCATTATCTGGTTTGCCATATACCTCACCATCTAAAATCACAAGGGTGTCCGCACAAAGAATTGGTTCATTAGGAAACTCACCAACAAGAGAGGCGCATTTTTCTTGAGCAAGGAGTTTAGCTAGCTCATAAACATCACCTGAATGCACAAAAGCGCGCTCATCAAAGGGTGGAGTGCATGCGGTGTATGGGATGCCAATCATATCGAGCATCTCGCGTCTACGCGGCGAGCTTGAGCCTAAAATCAATGTCATGCATCGAAGTGTAGCAAAAAAAAGAATATTTTGTTAGCCTGTTAGCATGAGCGCATCTGTAACACAATCAAGCTTTCAACCTACAATAGATGCAGTCAATCGTGGTGACAGCATTTGGGTAACTCTAGCACATGCTGTCTGCGATTTTATCAGCAAAATTTGGAATTGGCTCTTTCCAATGCCTGCAGAGCAAGTTGAAGTAAAGGGTAGCAGTGATCCAACTCGTTTTGACAAGAGAACGTCTGAGTATATGAAAGACTTAGAGTCGTTTATGGGTGACTATATTAATTCTGTGTATCCTAATAAAGATGCTCGTGGAATGGATGTGGGATATATAGATCTACATACATATTTATACTCAAAAAATCCGCCACCAATTCATGCCATTGAAGAGTTTATCTGGAATAATTATCTACTTCAAGATAAAGAAATGACGCATAAGGAGAGAGTGATTAGGTCTATCTATACTCTTGTGTTTGCAAAGAATCATCCACAGTTAATGAAGAATCAAACTATCAAAATTGAAAACATGGAAGATGTTTGCAGGGACTATAAACCCTACATCTCTGCGGGGTCACTAGCAAGTAGCGGCCTAGGTGAATCGTTTCAAGATATGGGCCTAAGCCAATTGACTGTACCAACAAATAGGAATAAATTTGAAGCACTTAAAAAGGCCGGAATTAATGGAGCATTTATTGAATCTTACTTTAGGGGCAAGTGTTGGAAGTATGTTAGTTCGGATGTAAACGAGCAGTTGTGTCTTGCCTACATTGAAGGCTATGGCAAAAGTCAGGATCATGAGGTTCTTATTAAGTGGACTAATATCTTAAATGGTGGTGCATCGTGACTAGACCTATTTCAAATGATCGCGTTTCTCTTCCATTTTCTCAAACACCTGACGATCCCATGACAAGTTCAATAATTGGGGGACCACCAAATCGGAAGTCAGATTCAATGAGCCAGTCTCAGAAGTCGGAAAAGTCACTGTTAAGATGGGTATGGAATGGTTTTTGGAATTTTTGGGCGTCTATTTGGGATTACTGTTTTACTAAACCCCAGCTTCGTAAAGATAAGGCGCGTATTGCGATATTTGCAGGCGAAGAGTCACTGGATAGGTCCAAAATTTTAGATGCTGCCGAGATAGCAAATAGACACCCAGATAACGATGAAATCCAGGATCACTTTAAGAAAATTACACGTAAAATCGAGACGATTAATTATCAGATATGGTGCCATGAAAAAGGCTCCGCTTTCGTATATAAAGATCCTAAAAGTATCGTTGATCTAATGAATGTTTGTATCGAATGGCAGAATCGCGGGAACTAGCGTTTTTTCTTGCCGCAGATTGAGCAACCTTTGTCTTTTTCTTCTGGTTTCCCGCACCGCTTGCAACTGAGGCGGCTTTTGCCTGTGAGCAATTTTCCAATTGATAACCCCACAAAGCAAAGGCCGATAATTCCTATAGCTATGAGTAGCGTCATTTTTTACGTGCTTTTTTAGGTGCGGCTTGGGCTTCAGGTGCAGCCAGGTCAATCCAGATAGGCGATGTCCAGCCCATGTGACCATCTTCTTGAATGACGCGCATGTAGTAATAGACAAAGTTGGGTCGGTTATCTGGAGATTTAAAAGCGATTTTTTCAATTGGCTCGCTATCATCAAGTTCAATATCAAAGGAAGGCTCATGTGGGTTATAAGTGTGAAAGATCTTTCCGTTACGGATGATTTGAATTTCTTGAATAGGGGCTGTGCCAGCAACATAGCCTGTGATGTGGCGGTTATATGCAAGTCCAGGCTTTGCCTCGGTATTGAGCTCTGCTCCAATTTGGCGGCCGGCAATTTGCATGCCCAGGATCATGCGAGCACCTGTTGTTGCGTAAGTTGCTTTGCGATGCAGAGCTGATATAATGCTGTCACGGGACTGGGCGCCTGCCATCACTGCTGTAATTCCTGGGCTATACTGTATTTGATCGGTGTGATAAAGATCTGCGTAAATACCGCGGTCGTCAAGACCACCAGCGACGAAACCAAATCGACAGTTACGATTGAGGGCATCGCGAATGGAACCAGCAGCATCCTCACAAATTCCTTTTTTTGTTTTTGATTTGATGGGTCTTAGGTTGCCCTCTTTCTCAGTGCACTCAGAGCAGCCCCAGCTGTTATAAATCTCTACAACGGGTTCACGTTCTGGATCATATTCTTTGAAATCGCAAACGTGGCTTTTGGCCATTGTGAAAGACGGGATTGAGATGAGGTCTTTTTGCGGAAACATTTTATAGATTTTTTTCAGTTGATTGCTTTTAGAGTCTTTGCTTTTAAGCAACGGCTTGTTGTCTTTGAGGTGAATTATTTGACGCACACCTTCAGACCCTGACCACTGGAAGCCTAGATAGGTCACAAAGCGATCTTCTTCGTTAAATTCTGCGACTTGGTTGCAGATGAGTTTCCAGATCTCATTTGATGTATGTGAATCACTTTCAAAAGATGAAGTTCCATAAAACTGCATGGCATGGTCGTCGCGAAAATGCCTTAGAGCTGTTTCAATGTTTTCACCAGTGTCAACACGTGATGATTCTCCGTGGAATGAGCCCCAATAAATGGATGTGATTTCTTTATCAAAGCATTTAATTGGGCTTGAGAAAAACTTTTGCTTTGCATCTGGGTTGTTTAGCTCAAGCCGATAAAGTCCAGCTTCACTAAAGTACAAATTTGGAAGAGCGATAAAACCTGTTTCAGGAACAAATAATTTCCAGCTTAGATTATTGCGCAGCTTTTCATAGCTCAATTCTACAAGCATACCTTCCGGGGCATTGGAAGTTAAGTTGCCGTACTGGTCTTCGAAGCGCACAATGATGTCAAAACGTTGGTTTTTTGTAACAACTGACGGTGAGATAACTCGCATTGTATGCAGGGGACCGCCGCGCACATCAAGAGTGAATACTTCTGGCTCTTTGTAGTTGCCTTTGCCTTTTGTATCGATGAAGAAATTAAATGGGCGACGTCTATATACATATTGCTGGGCTCTGCTGCCGCCTTTGATCGGGTCACTGCTTTGGCTGCCAAGAAAAATAGCAAGGCTTTCGCCAGCTTTGACATCGGATGGTAGTGTGAATTCAAAGTGGGGAGTCAGAGCTTCTTTGCTTTGCAATGATGCAGGAGAAAGACTTTTGCCGTTTGGCAATTCCATCCAGATCAAATTTGTTTTACGCTTTGGATCAGGACTAGGCATTTCCCATTCGATATCTCGCCCATTGCTCATAAGATCAAATTTACATTTGGTCCCTTTAGGTAGGGACGAAGCGGTTGTGTAGATAAATTTCCAGGTTCCCTTCTCTCCCGCAGTGGCAACTGCAGGCTCTGTATAGGCAATCGATCGACGCATATCAAATTTCTCCTTGTAATGATGCCTCAGTATAACACAAGGTTGACTATTTTTCTACGGGAATGATGCGGATTTTGTCGATGGCTCGTGGGCTGGACGAAAGTACCTCGAGACCAAATGCCTCGTGGTGAATGCGCCACCCCTTTGCAGGAATAGATCCGGCGCGGTGGAAAATATAGCCGCCAATGGTGTCATATTCAGGGCTATCGGGTATTGCTATGCCAAGCTCTTTTTCAATATCAATAATGCTCATTTTGGCATCAACGATAATTTTGCCATCGTCGTGCTGTTTATAAAGCAGCTCATCGTCTGTATCGTGTTCATCTTCGATTTCACCAACGAGTTCTTCTAAGATGTCTTCAATAGACACAATTCCTTCTGTGCCGCCGTATTCATCAACAATGATTGAGAGGTGATTTTGTGCTTTGCGAAATTCTTGAAGAAGTTTGGAGATTTTTTTGGTTTCAGGCGCAAAGAGGGTTGGTTTTACTAGGCTTTCAATAGATTGGTTTAGAAAGTCAACATTGCCATTTTCTGCATGTTTGATATAAAGCTCTAGTATATCTTTATAAAGAAGGACTCCTGTAATTTGGTCGACTGTGTCGTTATAGACGGGAACTCTCGAGTAGCGCTCGTCCATAAAGGCTTGCGCAGCTTCTTTGACTGTGGCTGTTTTGTCAAGCGCTGTTACGTCGATACGAGGTACCATGATTTCACGTACAATACGCTCTTGAAATGTGGCGATGCTTGTGAGGAGCTTGACTTGGGCTGGTTCGAGATAGCGAGATAGATCTGAGTCTTGAACGAGCTCCATGATTTTGTCTTTGGCCATTTTCGGAGCGCTTTCTTTTTCTTTGGACTTTGTTGATGGAAGAAAAGATTTGGAGAGAAAAAGTAAAGTGCTTGTAATGGGAAGAAAAAGCATTGTGTAAAGCGCTGCTGGAAAAAATGTAGCTTTGATCGTAGCTGTTGGGTAAAGCTGGCTGATCACGCGCATACTCGCATCGATGAAAAGAACAATGGCCATTGTAATAACAATAGAAATAAGCAGGTCGCCAAATTCCATCGAAAAAACATTTTTTAATAGGTATAGGCAAGTTGTAATGGCAAAGACAAGTAGCAAAATGTTTTTGGTAAAGTTGAAGACAAAAAATAAATCATCCCATTCAAAGCGCTTGTGGATTTTTTGTAGCAATGGATAGAGGAAGAACTGACCTTTTCGGTTGTTGAATAGGCGCTTGCTGCGGATGCGGCCAAGGTTTCTTAAAGCTGCAAACACAGCTGTTATAAAACTACAGCCTATAAGGGCAACGATAGGGACCACGAGTAGGAACATATTTTATATCTATCAGTTTGGAGGGGTTAAGATCAAGTTCTTCTCGCGGAGGTGATTCATGAGCTCTTTTTCAGCTGCGCGCATTTTAGCGATTTCATCCTCTTCGATATCATCAAATCCAAGTAAATGTAAAATACCGTGGATGATGTATAAGGTGCACTCACAATAGACATCTAGTTTATGTCGTTTTGAGTAGACAATTGCTGTGTCAGGGCAAACAAATATTTCGCCAAGAATTTCACACGAGGGGCCTGGATCATCGATGGGCAGTGTAATGCAGTCTGTGGAGCTTGAGTCGTTAAAATGTTTTTTGTGAAGCTTTTTGATTTGGTCGACTGAAACTAAATGTATAATCAGCTCGTCGCACTGCACATTTTTATAATGCAGAGCCTCAAGAGCCAAAGCCTCAACTTGGTCAAGTTCGATGGCCAAGTCATCTTGATTGTCGAAAACCGTAATTATTTGGTAACTGGGGTTTTGGGTAAATTTGTTACACGCTTAGATTCTGGACTCCAGCGTCCTAGTTTGCGCAAAACGTCGATACGCTCAAAGCGTTTTAGTACGTTGCGCTTCTTACCAGCCTTACTTGATTTTCCGTAACTTGGGTGTCTAGACATTTGATGTTTTCCTTAAATCTTAGGGATATAAACCGTTTGACTTGATAAAGAGCTAGCGTGCTCCCGGTAGCCTTTTGGCAGATTATCTTTTTTAGGGCCTGTTTTTTGCGCGGGGAATTTGTTTTTTTTAGGGCAGCGCGCGCGACGCTCGCCTTGTTTGCTTTGGCGTGTCATAAAATACCTCAATTTGCTTAAGAAACCCATTATAGGCAGAAGTCTGCTTTATTGCAAGACTATTGAGAAATGTTTAGCTTTATAAGCGGCGTAGCGGATTTTGAAGGCTTGCTGTTTATGCTCAGAGGTTTGATCATCAAATTCATAGATTGTACCCCGGCTATTCTCAGTCAAAGCCTGAGATGTCAAATTAAAAATTGTTTGAGGCTCTTCTGGGAGTTTTTCGGTGATGGTGATCAGTTCTCCGCTATGAGGCAGGAAGCTTTCTTTAGGCGAGCTCCATAAAAGCTTATCGATATAGTTTGCGCTCATTTCATTTTCAACGAGAAAAGTTATTTTTTCACCGCGCTCAAAGTGATGCGCGGCAGTCTCTACAATTTTTTGTAGCTTTTCATGGTTTGATTTTACGGGGATCAGAAGAATCTGGGTCACGTTTTTCTCCAGGGTGTACGGTTCCGCATGAAACTAAAAACTTTAATACGTCCTCTGCTGAGATATCTAGAGGGGTGATATCTTGATCGCGAGAAATGACAACAAACCCTGAAATAGGGTGTGGCGCTGTTGGAATAAAGACTGATTTTAGACCATTTCCACAAACGGTCGGTGCGCTGCCTGTTTGAAAGCCCATGGCAACTGATTGGTGATCTGGGAATGGAATCATGACTGGATTGCTAAAAGGTCTAGTTTTGCCCGCGAAAATTGATTTTGTGACTTCACGAGTGGTGCGATAAATACGGCGAACAAAGGGAATACGCTCTAAGATTTTTGTAACGATTGTATGAATCCAGCTGAAGAAAAACCGTCTGGCTAAAAAGCCAAGTAGAAAAATGGTGATTGCCATTAGGACTAGCACAAAAACGCGCCCGACGAATAGAAGCACTTTTGGATGCTTTGCCATTGGCCCTAAAAAACTCTTAAAGTGAAAGAAAAGAGCTTTGACGATATCTACAAATGGCTCTGTCAAAATGTCGATTAAAAAAACTAGAATTAGTACGGTAACGGTTAGTGGCAAAATCAATGCTAGGCCTGTTATAAAATACTTCTTCATTTCTTTTCTGGGTGCTCTGGTGTAATAACGCCGCAAGAGACGATGTATTTGATGGCATCTTCAGGCCTTAAATCCAAGTAGATCAAGTCTTTTTTTTTGTACATGAGTAAAAAGCCGGTTGTAGGGTTTGGTGTTGTTGGGACCAATATGGATAGCAGGTCGGTTCCAACATGTGTCTCACATATTTGGGGGGATTCCCTTGCAACAAGTCCTAGCACATAAGCGTTGCTATGAGGAAAAGGTGCCATGACAACTTGTCTAAATGAGTTCTTGTCTTTAGAAAATAATGTCTTAATGATTTCTTGTGTTGTTTTATAGACTTTATTCACTAAAGGGATGCGGTGCAAAATCTTATCGCTTAAGCCAATCAGTGACTTTACAAAAAACCACCGGGCAAACATTCCGATGAGCACCATGATAAAGAAAATACCGACCAAAATAATGAGCTGCGATCCATAGCGGATGAGTTGTTCTGGACTCAAAAACAAAAAACCCCGGTTGACGAAATGAAATCTCATCAGGTAGCTAGAAACCATTCCAATGAAGGGTTTGGTTAAAAAATTCACAATGAAGGCGATAATCGCTACTGTTAATGCCAAAGGCAGCAGGATAACAAGGCCTGTGATGAAGTATTTTTTCATTTCCTTATACTACTTGAAATAGCATTAAACTGGTAGGGTTGAAAGAGAAAGTCAAAAACCCAATTTTTATCTTTTCAAAGAATGAATTTTAATTGTAGGGTGGACGCGTAAACAACTTTTGTGAGGTCACACAATGTCAAATTCAATAATAGCAGCTCAATCTATCCAAGCACTTTTAGATCTAGAAAATCAAGATGATGTCAATGCACAATGTCCTATTTTGCAACTACCCTCAGAGTGCTAGATGTCCAACGACGATAAAATCATCAAGAACAAGCTGGGGTTGATTAACCTAGCAGAAAAATTAGGTAGCGTATTGGATGCAAGCAAAGCAGTGGGGTATTCAAGAGACGGATTTTACCGCTTTAAAAACTGTACTAGAGTGGAAGGCCCGCTGCATTAAGAGAGGTTAGTAGAAGGGAGCGCAGATAAGAGTATCAAATGAGTTACGTATTAAGTTTTGGCTAGAAGGGACCATTTTGCTTCTGACTTGACAAGATCAATCCACTCGGGATAAACTTCAATTGCATCACCTAGACGGAAACGTTTGCCATGTTTTGTTTGTAGTAGCGCTTTTTCCCGATCGTATTCATAGTAGTCAGGAAGATCACTGACAAAAATAACACCCTCTAATGCGTAAACATCCACCTCAAAGGCAAAGCCTATGGGGAAAACTTTTGTAATGGTTGCTGTAAAAGTTTCGTCAGAGTGTTTTTCTAAGTAGCGTAGTTTTTTTAGCAATTTGACGCGGTTTTCAGCTTTTGCAGCGTTGCGTTCGCAGTCGGAGCAGCGTAGAGCAAGGGCATTTAAGCCCTCTTCCTGGACTGTTTTCTCGAAAAGGAGGCGGTGGATAACTAGATCGGGATATCGACGTATCGGGCTTGTGAAGTGAGTGTAGTAATTAAGAGATAAGCCAAAATGTCCCACGTTTTCTGGAGAATAAACGGCAAGCTTCATTGTGCGAATAAACGCAATGGATAGCTGTTGGGCATATGGGGTTGATTTTGCTTTTTCAAAAAGGGCTTGGATCTCTTCGGAAGTGGGTGAATTGGGTAAATTAAAACCCAATTGGTTAGCGAGGAAGAAAAAATCGGCCTGTTCATCTTCTGTAGGAGCCTGGTG
>JAUILX010000188.1 GCA_030433395.1 Chlamydiia bacterium | reverse complement strand
GAGTAGACATGCTCATCCCCAATCACAAAAAACCTGGTCCCTATAACATCATTGAGCTCAATTATAATCCCCAGCTCTCAATGCACATTTATCCCACACAAGGCAAACCCCGCCCCGTCTGCGAGGCACTACTGGAGTATTTAGACCTATGAATCCTATCTCACATCTATCACAACCTCACCGAAAATACTTCATTCCGGCAGGTTTGACCCTGATCTCCGTGGCCCTTGTCAGCATTGCCTACATTGGGTATCGAGCCTACATTGCAAAGCAAACCAACGCCAAGATTCAAGCGCGCCCTCAACCCATCGCAGCCTATCAGGCAAAAATAGAGCAAGAACAAGCCCTGTCAAAAGAATATAAAGAGCTGCTAAGCACAACATTCCCGTCACTTCATAACTTAGGAGATCGCACTTCAGCAGAACTTAATACAACTCTTAAGCTCCATTCAATCAAAAACGACTACACTCATGGCAAGCTCACGCATGCAGATCTCATTGATAAGCTCCACTCAATCCAAACAGAGCTTCATGCAGACCTGGATCAAGAAGCAGCAACAAAAGCAGCTCGAGAAAACCGTCTTCAAGAATTGAACGCTGAGAAAGAAAAAGCAGATGCAGAAAAATTACAACGCCAACAACGCAAAAAAGCATTTTTATTGCTCTTGCAAAAGCAATTCCCTTCTCTAAGCAATTTAAGCGAAAGTGAATCTGTCCCAGAAATAAAGGCTCGCATGCAATTGCCAGTTCTAAAACGTGATTATGTTGATGGCGAACTAACAAAAAAAGAGCTCACTAAACAACTTCAGAACATAGAATCTGCTTTAGATAAAGATTTGCAAAAGGAGGCTGAGGAGAAAGCCGAGTTTGAAAAACAATGTGCAAAGGAAAAACATGAAATAGAGCTCTCTTACCAACAATCGCAGCGTGAAATTAATAGAGCGCACAAAGAGGCTCAAACAAAAATTGATAACGAAACGTTTTTATCGGCAAGGAATGTGTGCTTTGACCTCGCATGGGACACCCACTGTGATAAACTTAAAAGTGCAGCTGTGTTGTTAGACAAAAAAACTATTCCCTTAGATTCCCCACTGGCTGCTAAAATCTTAGAAGCAGGCAAAAAGGTACAAGCACTAAGAGTTCAATTCATTACCACCGAGAACCCTATCAGTGATGAACAATTTATCAGGGAGCTAAAAGCAATAAACGACAGCATCCCTAGTGGAGTCTTTGGTTCAACTTATCACGCATAGTCTTAAAGCTCATCTCTTCGAAGTTCCCACCTGCAATCTTTTAGATTGAGAACCTCAAACTGGTCAAAATTTCCCATTTGATGCGACTCACGGCTCCTTTTAGAAATCGCAACCTTGATTATGTTGCCCGCCTTAATATCCGGAATGTCAGCTTCGCTATCTGCTTCTAACGATAGTCCTAACAAAAATCCCGGAATGAACAAGCAAACCTGCCCTTCTGCCTCACCTTGAAAAACCTCAGTGACATTTCCTACCACTTCGAAAGCAATTGGAACATGGTTAATCGACTTTGGGTCATTTAACCTACCTTTTGATTCTTTAATGGAAGTCACACAGATCGCAAATTCAGCTACAATAGGCTCAGTACAAGGATTGTGACTCCATCTAAACCATCTGCATTTTGTTGAGCACCTAAATATTTCTAATAGACCCATTCAATCACCTTTATCTGCATAATGCGTACTCCCCATCATCAGTTTTTTATATCGAATTCTTTAAGCTCGATTGCAATATGCATTAATTTAAAAGATTTTGACCATTTGTCACAAGATATATATCCCATTTGTCATGGACAATAAAACCTTAGAAAGA
>JAUILX010000025.1 GCA_030433395.1 Chlamydiia bacterium | reverse complement strand
CTAAGGGATTCGTTGATTGCTTTATAAATATTATGGGCAATGGAAAGTTGGGCTTCACCATTATTTAATATGTCTTTATATACTTGCCCAATAAGAGCTGCAATAGCTTTATGTATCCAGGGTTGATTGCTCAATATTTTTTGCTTACGGCTAGATTTTAACGCATCTTTAATTGGTTGTGTCTTGGAGCGGTCTGGTTCTTGTTCTAAATGCATTAATCCCAAGAAACTAAAAATACAATCTTTAACATCCTGGTTGATGTGCTCATGCTTAGAATCAGAACTTAATTGCTTTTGATCAATAATGGGATTCTTATTAAAGTTTTGCAGGGCCTTGTGGATAATCTCCAATACTTTAGGTTGGAGTTGGCCGGCACTTGCTTCAGGAGGTTTGATCTCAAAGGCTTTTTGAGCTATCCCACTTTTCAAAATCATTTGTTTTGTGGCGGCCTTGGCAATAAAGTTTAAAGGTCGTTGTGAGACGATTGCAAATCCTTTGATGGAGTAGAGTATGGATCTTGCGATAACGCTTGTGATAAAAACAGGTCCAGAAGTTAAAAAACCTCTGGGGATTTTTTCCCAATGCCGAATCTTTGCACTAGCGGTGTTGAAGATAGAGGCAAAATTAAACGGTGGAAAAATGGTATCCACAGCAATATTAACGAGCTGTTTGATTAAGTCAGCTCTTTCATGACTATTATTAAAATCATCTGAAAGCAGAATCTCTATGATTTGCTCACCATAGGGCGTTCCAAGTTTACGGTTTTCTGTCCAGTGAACATGTGCGTCTACCCAAGCTACCATCACCTTGTTTAAACTTTTTGCTCCCCAAACATCTAGTGGATTAGCTTTTCGCTCATTAACAAAAGCAATGATCTGGTTCTCTAGATGCTGAAAAACGTTTTCGATAGCTACTTGAACAAAGTAGGCAAAAGGGGTGTAATTCCAAATAAAGCTAGCTAGTTTTTTGCGTGCTTTTGAGCAGTCAGCACTTTCAATGGCTGTTTCTATTGAGGATAGAGGGGTAGATTCGCTTTGCTTAACCCCGCAAATAAGTTCAAGTAAGATGTGGTTAAATACGTTATTGGTTGCAGTTTCTAGGATTGATTTTTTTAGCTTAGGGATTTCCGTTACAAGCTCTTCTTTAGATGGGGCGCTAGGTGGCGCTTTTCGGTCGGTCAAATTTTGAGTCTTTGGGATGGCAGAGTGGGATCCAGGGACACCGATTGGACCAATCTGAATGTTTCGTTTATTAAGAAAATTTTCGAAGCCTTGCTTGATGCCGACATTTTGAATATCATCATAAAACTGGTTGAGGTCCCCTTCTAAAGCTTCTTGATCTTTTTCGGGCGCAGAGTTAATAAGCTCTTTTTCTACCTTATCTTTGATGCTTTTTATGAAACCATCTCTTCGCAAGAAACCCTTTGATGCCTCTATATTTTCTGAAATAGCTTTTGAAATAGATTGAGCTTCTTGTTTTTCGGATTCTGATAAATCTGCATGATCTAATGCTGGGATAAGAACTTTAAATGATTTGCGGATTGCTTCTGGCCAAACAGGAAAATGGTAGAATCTTGGAGATTTTTGCAGCGATTTAAGAGTTTCTTTAAGCTCTTCCTTATTTTCCTCAGGCAAATCGCCGGAGAGCAGCTGTAAAAGCTTCTCATAAGCTTCTAGCACTTCTTTTTTTACTGACTCACCGACAATTCTGAGTTTGACTTCCTGGAAAGAAGATGGAATAAACTTGCCAATCATGTCGATTAAGTTATTTGCAAAGGAACTTTTTGTAGAGATGATATTATAAATAGCAGCGGCAGACTTTCTGCATTCGTCCGTTAGTGACTCATCGCTTTCTAGATCCTGAATGATGCTATCGATTTTAGATAACATTGATTCTTTCCAAAAGGACACACCAAATGCATTTGGATTATTTTCAAGCTCTTTTAATTGGTCGATGAGTTTGGATTTGTTTTCGATTTGCTCATTGCAGATGATTTGATCAAGACAGCTTAAAATAGGGCGCATGCTAGGCGACATGAGTTGACTTGCCATATTAGGTAAGTTGATGATTTGGGAGGGCAACATTCCTCCACATGATCTAATGTGGTCTTCAATCGCGTTGTAGGTGTGTGCAGCAGCTTTTTTGAGCTCGTCCGTGACTGGTTCATCACCAGTTAGGGCCTCTTCCAAACTGTTAATTGTAGCTTGGTCAATAGAAAGACCAAATTCATTAAGGCTTGACAGCTTTGCAGCAACAATGGGTTTGTTATCAGGTAGTTGGTCGTTTAAAATAATCGGCCCAAGGCCCTTTATTATCACTTCTAAATCGGGATGGACATGCTTTCCAACCAACGCATCTTTCAACCGATCGCAAGCCTTTTGAAAAAGGCCTTTTGAATTTGTAATATGCTCATCGATTTCATTAAAAAAACTCGTTGCAGCTCCAGTGCCCCACTCTGGATCGTTTAAACTCTTAACGGCTCTCTGGCATTTCTCAGTATTAGGTAAACCATAGTAAGATGGATTAAAAGCGATGGTTATTAGCAGAAGCCGATCACTCTCATTAATGTTTGATTGACCTTTGGTCATTCGCAACAATAGTTTTCTTGCTTCATAAAGCTTGGGGTGGATGGTTTTTCCGACAAGTTGTTGAATGAGTCCAGGGGTGAGTTGGATCTTGATTTCTTTTGTGATAAGGTCTATGGCTTCTTTGTTGATTTCATTTTTATCGAGTGATTCAAAAATCTCATCAAAGGCTGCATAGGCTTTATCGGACCAATTGCATAAACCAAGTGAAGAGGGCACTTCTTTTAGGCGGAGTAAAAGCTCAAAGCTCTTTTCTTTTTCGCTTTCAGATAAATTGGGGTTTGTTCTTATTTGACTCAGCAACAGAAGATAGGCTGTAATATTTTCATCTTTTTCATCTTTAGGTTTTGGCTTTAGCTGCTCGATAGTTTTTTTTGCCAAATGAGGGACTGCGTAGCTCGTCGCAAGGCCTAAAGAGGCTAGGGTGGGAGAGCCTGTAGTCAAGCCAGCTGCAGCTAGGGCGAGTCTAAAAAGGTTGGCTTTTCCAATAAAACTTGCAGTTTTAGACCAGGCTTCGTTAACGTGGTCCTTCCACGTGATTTCTGGTAAATTAAATTTTGCATTGCCAATTTGTATAGTCATTGATTTTCCTTCGAATTTAGGCTATGATGTTAACTTATTATGGTGAAAAAGTCAATGGATGCATTCAAAGAACTATTAGAGGTCGCTGAAAGGCTCAATGGCCCTGATGGGTGCCCTTGGGATGTTAAGCAAACATTTGAATCTCTAGCGCGGTATGTGCTTGAAGAGGCGCACGAAGTCGTTGATGCTGTCTATAACAGCGATGATGAGCATATTCTTGAAGAGCTTGGAGATCTTTTCTATACGGTGATTTTTTATGGGAAGGTAGCAGAGAGGCAGGGACGCTTCACAATTGATCAAATCATTGAGCAATTAAAGAATAAACTCATAAGGCGCCACCCACATGTTTTTGGTGATATTAAGCTCGAGCATGATGACGATGTTGTCATTCATTGGGAGCGGATCAAGAGCCAAGAGAAACAAAAGCGAGCAGTAAATAATTTATTTGACGACCTTCCTAAGGATTTGCCTATTTTGTTGCGTGCCTCAAAAGTGATCAAACGCTTGCGCAAGCATCACCCTGAGCTTTTACCCAAAGAAATGACCAAAGATATGGGTGAGCGGTTTTTGCAACTGGTTGTAGAGGCTCAAGAAGCGGGAATTAATCCAGAATCGGCTGTTAGAGAGGCTTTGGCAAGGTATGAAAAAATGCCGAAGGGATCAGCCTAAGCGTGACTGGTATTTCTTAAGGCTGCTACGTTCCCGTCCTGACCTGGTTCGAAAACAATCACCTCAAGCGTCCCCTCAGCAAGTCCATTGTATCACATCTTGATCTTTTTGAGATACTGTCCTGTGTAGGAGGTTTCGCAGTGGGCGATCTGTTCTGGAGTGCCGGTAGCGACAATTTGGCCGCCGGCTTTGCCTGCCTCTGGTCCGAGATCAAGGATATGGTCGGCGTTGGCGATGAGCTCTAGATTGTGCTCGATGATGATGAGTGTGGCTCCTTTATCGACGAGGGTATGGAAAATCGGGAGGAGATTAGCAATATCGCTTGAATGCAGGCCGATGGTGGGCTCATCAAAGAGGTATAGCGTTGAGGGTGTGCGACGGGATTTGAGCTCGCGGGCAAGGCGCAGGCGCTGGGCCTCGCCACCTGAAAGGGTAACGACTTCTTGATTGAGCTTCAGATATCCAAGGCCGACGGATTTTAGTAGTTTGATGAGCCTTTCTACGCGCGGTATGGGAGGGAGGTGCTCGAGGACTTGATCGATTGTCATGTTAAGGATGTGGCCTAGGTGTTTGCCCTTATAGGTGATGTCGAGGGCAAAAGATTTTAAGCGATGACCGTGGCAGGCTGTACAGGGTACTTTGACGGGAGGAAGAAACTGGAGCTCGATTTTTTGTGAGCCTAGGCCCCAGCAGGTGCGGCACATGCCTTGTTTGGTATTGTAACTAAAGGCGCGAGGCGGCAGGCCTTTGGCTTGGGCTGCTGGTAGGGATGCATAAAACTGGCGCAAGGGTGTGAGCAGATCGCTATAAGTGGCAATGTCTGCGCGTATGGTGTGGCCAACGGGATTTTGTGTGAGAGCAATGACTTTATCAAAGGTGTCACTGCTTTCGGCCCAAGGGCGAATCACTTGGTGCATGAGTGTTGATTTGCCAGATCCTGAAAGGCCGGTTAAGCAGGTGAAGGCTTTAAGAGGAATGTCGCAGGTGATGTTTTTTAGGTTATGCACGTTGGCATCTTCAATGCGGAAGGTATTTTTAGTTGGGCGTCTTTTTTTAGGGGTGGGAATGGTGCGCTTGCCGCTTAGGTAATTTCCTGTAAGGCAATCTTGTTTCTGTATGCTTTTGTAGGTGCCTGTGGCGATGAGCTGACCGCCTTGGTTTCCAGCTGCGGGGCCAAAGTCATAAATCTGATCAGCGATTGCCATGGTAAGCGGGTCATGCTCGACCATGATGAGTGTGTTTCCAAGGGCTTTGAGTTTTAAAAGGGCGGTGTTGAGTAGGGCGTTGTTGTGTGGGTGCAGGCCGATGGTGGGCTCATCGAGCACATAGAGGCATCCTGTGAGTCCAGATCCTAGCTGGCGCGCGAGCATGATGCGTTGGGCTTCTCCGCCAGAGAGGGTAGGTGCTGAGCGATTGAGCGAAATGTATTCAATTCCAATGTCGATTAAAAATTGTAGGCGCTTGAGAAGTTGGTCATAGACTTCGCTTAGATGCTTTTCAGGGGCAATGTTTTTAATGAAGGGGCGAGCATCGCTCAAAGGCAAGGCGCAAAGCTCGGGGAGGGTTTTTTTGTTAACCTTGACGTGGCGGGCGAGGGGAGAAAGTCGGTCTCCATTGCAGGAGAGGCAAGTGGTAGGTTTCATCAGAGGCGTTAAAAATCGGCGCACGTTTGAGCGCGATGCTTTTGCAGCTTTTGCCAAGACGGTATTGAGCCCTTGCCAATGAAGTGTTGCTCCATCGAAGGCGATGGGTTTGTCTGATCCGTGGAAGAGCACTTGGAGTTGCTTGGAAGTGAGCTTCTCAAGCTCTGCTTTGGGAGGAATTTTGTGGGCTTGCAGCATTTTCGTAAAGTAGGTAAGAGAGGTGCGAGAGAGCGTTTCACCCCAGATTTCTGCGATGAGCTCAGGTGCTGTGTAATCTTGCAGGTCGGGCATTTTTTCAAAGTTTGCTCCCCACTGGTAGCCGAGGCCTGTACAGTCAGGGCAGGCACCGATTTCTGTGTTGAATGAAAATGTGTTTGGTGTGAGCGGGGGATAGGAGCGTCCCGTTTTTTCAACGGCAAAGGCAAGGTTAAAAAAGTGATCAGTATCTGAAGCAGCTGCGATGATTTGCCCTTGACCTATCTGCGTGGCAGCAGATATGGCTTCAAGCAGGCGATTGTCTACGCCTCCTTTGATCATGACGCGGTCAACAACAAGCTCTAATGTGTTTTTACGGCCTGTTTGGAAGGGGATGTTTTGGCCGAGCTCAAAGTATGTGTCGTTGAAGCGGATGCGCAAAAAGCCCTGGCGTTGCAGTTTTTTAAGTAAAGCTTCAAAGTCGATGCTTGCTTTTAAGGGAATGGGAGCTAGGATGTGAAGTTTGGTTTTTTCTGGAAGCTTGAGTAGCTCATTTAGCACGTAGGTTTTGCTGATGGCTTTGATTTCATCACCCGTTTCTGGGCAGTAGGCCACTCCCATGTGTGCATAAAGAATGCGCAAGTAGTCGTAAACTTCTGTCATGGTTCCAACGGTTGATCTGGGGTTGCCTGCGTGGTGCTTTTGCTCGATGGCGATGGCAGGCGATAGCCCTTCGATACGGGCAACTTTTGGTTTGGGCATTTGAGAGACAAAGCTGCGTGCATATGGCGATAGGCATTCGATGTAGCGGCGTTGCCCTTCAGCGTAAATGGTATCAAAGACAAGGGACGTTTTTCCGGAGCCAGAAGGGCCTGTACAGACAGAGATTTGTCCGCGGGGAAAGGTGAGATCAACTTGTTTGAGATTGTGCTGTGCAGCTCCTTCGACGGTGATTTCATTGACCGCAGTGGATGAGCGAGTGATGGGTTTTGGATCAATGGGTTTGGGATGGATAGCATCGAAAAGAGCTACACCTGTCGGTGTACTCGCTTTGATGATTTGCTCTGGTGTGCCAATAGCTATGATTTGACCGCCGCCAGCTCCTCCTTCAGGACCAAGGTCGATGATGTGATCGGCAGTTTTAACAAGCTCCATGTTGTGCTCAATGATAAGAACAGTGTTGCCTTGATCGACAAGGGTGTGCAGCACTTTACAAAGGTTGTTGACATCTTCGAAATGCAGCCCTGTTGTTGGCTCGTCGAGAATATAAAATGTAGAGCCTGTTGATGGGCGCGTGAGCTCTTTTGCAAGTTTGATGCGCTGGGCCTCGCCGCCTGAGAGTGTAGTTGAGGGCTGGCCTAGAGTGAGGTAATCAAGGCCAACGTTTGCTAAGGTTTGGAGCATGTGAAAAACAGGAGGGATTGATTCAAAAAAGCTCAACCCATCTTCAATGGTCATGCAAAGCACATCGTAGATGGTTTTTCCCTTATAGGTGATTGTGAGCGTCTCTTGATCAAAGCGGCGTCCCAAGCACTGCTCACACTCTTTCCAAACAGCTTCCATAAAGTCCATATCGATTTTGATGAGACCGCTTCCTTTGCAGTAGGGACATGAGCCCTCTTTGACGTTAAAGCTAAAGCGTCCTGGTGTATAGCCTCGGGCTTTGCTCTCAGGAAGCTGTGCAAATAGATCTCGGATGTGATCAAAGAGTTTGGTGTAGGTAGCAGGATTTGATCTTGGCGTGCGGCCGATGGCGGTTTGATCGATGGCAATCACTTTATCGATTTTTTCAAAGCCTGAAAACTTGGCGTGGTTGCCAATTTTTAAACTTGAGCGCATGAGCTCATTGGATAGCGCTGGATACAAGATGTCTGAAATAAGCGAAGATTTTCCCGATCCTGAAATCCCAGTGACCGCTATAAATCCTCCCAAAGGGATAGTGACGTCGACGTTTTTTAAATTGTGGTGGGTGGCACCTTTTATTGCGATGCCAGATTTGAGTAATTTGCGCCGTTTTTTAGGTAGAGCGATGCTTTTTTTCCGGCTTAAGTATTGGCCTGTAAGCGATTGTTTGGCTTTGGTGATGTCATGGGCAGTTCCACGAGCAATGATTTGTCCGCCGCGGCTGCCAGCGCCAGGGCCAACATCGACTAAGTAGTCTGCTGCGCGAATGGTGTCTTCGTCATGCTCAACGACGATCACCGTATTGCCACGGTCACGGAGTAAGCAAAGCGTATTGAGCAGTTTTTGATGATCGCGCGGGTGCAAGCCAATAGATGGCTCATCAAGGACATAGGTGGCGCCAACTAGGCCTGAGCCAATTTGTGAGGCAAGACGCACGCGCTGGGCCTCTCCACCCGAGAGTGTGGGCGCTGTGCGATCAAGCGTTAAGTAATTTAGGCCGACATCGCCCAAATAAGTGAGCACCCGAATAGATTCTGCAATTAACTCACCGCCGATGAGTAATTCTTGACTAGTTAGCGTAATGTTTTGAAAAAAATTAAGTGCATCGTTGATGGGTAAAGAGCAAAGTTCTGTGATTGTTTTTCCATCAAGTTTTGTTGCTGCAGGATAGGAACGGATGCGTTTGCCCTCGCAGTCAGGGCAGCGCATTTGCGTCATGAGCGTTTCAGCTTTCTTGCGATAGACATCTGATTTAGCTTCTTGATAGCGCTTTTTTGCATCAAATAAAACTCCGCGCCACTGAATATAATCGTGCCATGTCTTGCCCGTTTCTGGATGGGTAAAGCGCATGCGTAGCCACTTTTTACGCGTGCCTTTTAAAAACAGCTTTTGGGCGCGCTCAGGAAGATTTTTCCAAGGAGTGTGCACATCAAAATCGTAGAGCTTGGCTAAGTTGTCATAAATATTGCCCCAGCGCACCGTCTCGTAGGAGCCAGCAACTAAACAAGCGCCGTCGGCGATGCTCTTTTCAGGATCGATGATTTGATCAAGGTCAAAATCAAGCGTTTGACCCAGGCCTTGGCAGGTTGGGCACATGCCGTTTGGATGATTGAATGAAAAATCGTGAGGCTCAAGTGGCGGGTAGGACTGTTTGGATTTTTTTGCATAGGCTGTTTGCGAAAAAAGCGTTTCTCTCTCATTGATGAGCACGCTCATGACCCCTTTTCCAAGTTCTAAAGCATTAGTAGCCGCCTCACGAATTCTTGGCATCTCGTCGGGATTGATCAGAATGCGGTCGATGACCAGATCGATATTATGAGCGCTTTTAGGATCAACAGAGATTTCATCGTTAAGGTCAACTAGCTGATCATCAAGACGAATGCGCATAAATCCTTTGCGCAATAGATCTTCGAAAGTTTCTTTGAATTCGCCTTTTTTACCCCGGGCGTAAGGCGCTAAAAAAATAGCCTTTGAACCTTTTGGAAAGCTTGCAATCGCGCCTACGATTTGCTCAGTGCTTTGCGGCAAAATGCGCTCACCGCTGATGGGGCAATGAGGCACTCCAATACGAGCATAAAGCACCCGTAAATAATCGTAGACGGAAGTTAAAGTGCCCACAGTCGATCTAGGATTGTGGCCAACCGTTTTCTGCTCAATGGCAATTGTTGGGGAAAGCCCTTCGATGCTTTCAGCATCTGGTTTAGCTAGCTGATCGCCCAAAATTCTGCGTGCTTGATTTGAAAGAGATTCGACATAGCGCCTTTGCCCTTCGACAAAAATGGTATCAAAAGCAAGTGATGACTTGCCTGATCCTGACACACCTGTGAATACGATTAGTTGATTAGGATCGAGCTCCAAATCAACGCCTTTAAGATTGTGCACGCGCACATTTTTTATAACAATCTTATCTTTTTGCATGGATATGGTAGAGCGAGTGCAGCTCTTTAATAAGTTCTCCAGAAGGTTTAATGACCCGCCCTTTCCAGTCTGAAATATTGCGCGTCTTTGAATCAAAATTCACACCGACAACAGCTAATGTCTTACCGCTCATGAGGTATTTTTCAGCGTAGTTTTTCATCAAAGACGTTCCCTTTAGAGAAAGTTCATAAGATGCAGCAATGTTATCCATTGTCTCGTGCAGGCCTTTTTCAAGATCAGCTGTTGATTCAGTTGGAATTTGCGTAAAGTCAAAATGAATAACGGGATATTTTTGCCAGTTGTAATTGCTAGCATAAATAAAGCAGCTTTCAAAAAGATTTCGATTTCCTTTTAAGACTTCCTCCATGGTG
>JAUILX010000024.1 GCA_030433395.1 Chlamydiia bacterium | reverse complement strand
CGCAGTGGATAGCCAACGCGCTATCCTCAAGCAGTTTTTCCTAGAAAGATCGCCAAAAGATGGGCCAGTTCAAGGGAGTTGATCCGCAACTCGCGTTATTTAGGCTATACCTTAAATATACCGAAGAGACCTCAAAAATCGGTTTTGGACAACGCCATGGCAAAGAGATGCTATTTTATGCATCTCAAGACGTTGCTAAGAATTTGCAAGTTCCACTCAAGCATAAATCCCCTCGTTACACCACCCTCTGGTCAGATATTCCACGAATATGATACAATTCCCAAACTATGAATGTTGTTAAATCCAAACGCTCTTTGAAGGTATTTGCCTTGGCGATGATCAATGTTGCAGCGATCTGTAGCATTAAGAATTGGCCTCTCACAGCTGAATATGGCTTTTCGTCTCTATTTTTCTTCCTTGTTAGCGCTCTTGCTTTTTTTATTCCTGTCTCGCTCGTTGCTGCAGAACTTGCAACTGGTTGGCCAGAGCGCGGTGGAGTGTTTGTCTGGGTTAAAGAAGCACTGGGGCACAAGATGGGCTTTTTGGCCGTTTGGCTTCAGTGGGCTGAAAATGCGATCTGGTACCCGACAATTTTGTCCTTCATTGGCGCAACGCTTGCCTATAGCTTTAACCCTAGCCTTGCAAATAATAAAGTTTACATGGTGATTGTTATTTTCACAGCTTTTTGGGGTGCCACCTTTGTAAACTTGCGTGGTATGAAAATGTCAGGGCTTATCAGTTCAGTTGGAGTGATTTTAGGAACGATTATTCCTGGCGTTATTATCATTGGACTTGGCTCTCTTTGGTGGATCAGTGGTAAACCTTTGCAAATTGAAATGAGCTGGGACTCTTTGCTTCCAGATTTAAGTTCTCCTTACCAACTATCCCTACTAGCCGGAGTCCTTCTTGGATTTGCAGGTATGGAAATGTCTGCTGTGCACGCGCGCGATGTTATTAACCCACAAAAAAATTACCCAAAAGCGATTTTTCTTTCAGCGATTCTGATTCTTGTTCTTTCTGTGCTGGGTACTCTTGCAATTGCTTTTGTGATTCCACAAAAAGAGATCAGCTTGGTTGGCGGTGCGATGGAAGCACTTGCCTATTTTATGAGCAGTTACGGTCTTAGCTCACTTGTACCTATCTTTGCTATTTTGGTGGCCCTAGGGGCGCTTGGAGGAATGAGCACATGGACTGCAGGACCAAGCAAAGGCTTGCTTGCCGCTGCACAAAGCGGCGAATTCCCTCCAATTCTGCATCGCGTCAATAAAAACGACATGCCTGTTGCTATGATGTTGATGCAAGGGGTTTTTGTCTCTTTGCTCTCCCTTATATTTTTACTTATGCCCGATGTCAGCAGCTCATTTTGGATTTTACTAGTGCTCACCTCTCAGCTTTATTTGATCATGTATATTTTGATGTTTGTCGCAGCCATTGTTCTGCGCTATAAAAAACCTGATGTTGCACGCGCCTATAAAATCCCCTTTGGCAAGCTCGGCATGTGGGTTGTTTCAGGCCTTGGAATTGTAGCCTCCTTTGCAACATTGATCATCAGTTTTTATCCTCCCGATCAACTCAATACAGGCAGCGCATTGTTCTATCAAATGTTTTTGGTTGCCGGTATTGTTGTCGTCTCAGCTATCCCTTTCATTATTCTCGTGTTTAAAAAGCCAAGCTGGAATAAGCCTTGAGTCAAAGTATAAAATTGGCTTATAAGCACAAGTATGAGATTCATGATTACAACCCTGGCAGCAGCAGCCCTTTTTGCTAGCGAACCTACAGCAACGCGCGGTTTGCTCAAACACCGCGAGCACAACGGAATTGGTTACGATACTGGCTACACCACAGCCGAACTTTTTTTGTGCCCCGCTTGGAAAAACAACTTTATGCCCTTTCTTGACATGCGAGGTCATGTTTTTGACAGCAATGATTTTGCCTCAAACATTGGTATCGGGCTTCGTTACAACTGGTCTCATTGGACCGTTGGCGGCAACTTTTATTACGACTTCCGCGAAGCTCAAAATATCAATCCCCATCAACTCGGTGGTGGCCTAGAGTTTCTATCTCGTTACTTTGACATACGCGCCAATGGCTACGCTCCCATTGCCAGCACAAAAGCTGAATTAAACCCCACCTTTAAAAAATTCCAAGGCAACTCAGCCATTTTTGCAAGACACCTGCGCGCTGCACTGCCCGCTGTCGATGCAGAAATTGGCGTGCCCCTTGGCTCTCGCTGCGAAATTGTCAACTGGTACGCAGCTTTAGGCCCCTACTACTTGTTTGAAAAAAATGTAAATGGGTATAACCTTGGGGGTGCTGTTGGCGGCAAGGGGCGCATTGTGCTTGATCTGATCAGTCGCTTTAACCTTGGCTTTGACACCACCTACGATAAAATCTTTAAATGGACCTTTCAGGGGACTGCTGGTATTTCAATGCCCTTAGGCCTGCGCAAAAAAGTATTGCGCAGCAAAAGCTTTCTTTGCGAAGCTCGTAACCAACTTCCCTATCGCTCTGAAATCATCCCCGTCGAGAAGAAAAACAAACGCACAGCCATCGATAACATCATCTTCGTAAATAACACGTCGAGCTCAAACGGCACTTTTGAAAGCCCTTTCCCAACAACCGCGCAAGCCATGGCTGCTTCAAAACCTGGCGATACCATCTATATTTTCCCAGGTGATGGCACAACAACCGGTTATGACACCTCACTCACCCTCTTGCCTAATCAAACATTGCAGGGCTCAGCGGCCAATCTAGACCTTGGGGGCGGCTTTATTGTTCCATCTCAAACGCCCGGTAGCTATCCCATGCTCACAAGCGCTAGCAACACCATCACAGTGGCTGCAAATGCAACGATTTCAGGTCTTGACATCACAGCAGCAACCAATGGAGTTGTCGATGACGATCCAACCATCCCTGTTGGCGGCACAATTAACATCATATCAAGCCGCATTCATGACTGCGCAGCAGATGGAATGGTATTAGGCAACAGCTCAAATTCTGTAAATTACCGTATCATAAGTAATCAGTGCTTTGATAACGCTAAATCTGATGTATCCACGGATTTATTAGGGCTCGTGCCTAATACAGTTAATATGGTTTTTGCAGATAACCTTAACACGCGCTCAGGAGCAACTTCAATCTTATATTTTGCTAAAGGCGACACTTCATTTAATGTCGCAGCTGTGCGCAACAAAATCACTGGCCCAGGAGCTCGAGGAATATCTTTTACATCATGGGACTCAAGTCATGGAACTTGCATTGCAAGTCGAAATAAAATATCAGGTGCAACAAATAGCATAGAGCTTACTACTAATCAGACCGCTGATATTCAGGCTTGTCTTACAAATAACTCATTGGGGAATAAACTAGGCAGCTATAATGGAATTATTGGGATTGTCACTCAAGCAAATTCAAGCCTAAAAGCTCTAATCGCTAGCAACCACCTCTTTAACACTCCAAATAATATGATAGATTTGGGTCTTGAAGATTCAAGTTCAACTCAGTTCCGCATATGCAACAACACACTATCTGGAACCACAACTCAGGGTGTTATTTCAATTAGACCTGTCAATCCAAATGATGATTTAACATCTGATCTAATTATTGATCGCAATCTTTTTTATAACAACCAAACAAGTAATATCCTTATTAGTGCAGCAACAGACGGCACCTACAACAGCACTATTTCCAATAATTACATCACAGACACGACTGCGCTTGGTCTGTCACTGCCAATTAGCGGAACAGCTGCAGCTAATATTGGCATCTTAAACAACACGATTTTTACAAGCGCGACAAACGCCATTAATCTTAATCCACAGGGCTCATCAAACATGTGCGCAACCCTATTTGGAAACCAGGCACCGCTGAATGAAATCGAGTTCCAAAACACGGCGAATTTACAAGTTGAATCAAGCACGCCAGGGTCATCGGTGGGCCTTGCAGAAACAAACACTTTTAAAGCGTTCAATCCGCCAACCGGATCATTTTATGTGCCTGAAGGAACTTGCAACTAGCAAGCCTAAATAGCTTGTTTTCTAGCGCTTGAAAAAGAGCCGGAAAATTTTTCTTTTTTTTGTAGACAAATGAATGGAAACTACAATATATAGTGGTAGTATAAGCTGGCAGTTACTACATGTTGTAGGTGCTGCTAAAGTTATCAAAGCCTTGATTGGTGGTGATTTAAGAGCAAAAATAAAGGAAAATAATATGGCTAAAGGGTTTTCAACATCTAGTGATTCAACACAAGAGCTCATGGCAATGCTCAAAGAAAGCGGCGTCAAAGATACAAGTAATTCTGTGGGCGCTCAGTTCACTGTCGTCAAGCGCAACGGGAGTATTGTTCCGTTTAAACGTGAACGTATCTTTCGCGCTATTGAATCTGCATTTCGTGATACTAAGAAAACTCCGAAACCAGCTTTACTACCCGAAGATGTGATGGAGGCAGTCGCAGCCATTAGCGATCAAGTCTCAAGCCAAGCTTGTGAGCTTTCAAGCAAAGGTGTCTGCTTAAATGTAGAAGGCATTCAAGATTTAGTTGAAGTCACTTTGATGAAAAATGGCCACCACGATGTTGCACGCGACTACATTATTTATCGCGACAAACATAAAGCTGTGCGCGAAGACTCCCCTCGCAATATGAAAATCATGCGCTCAGATGGTGCTACAGTCCGCTTTAACCCGATGAAAATTTCTAAAACGCTTGAAAATGCTTTTCGTAGCACTCATGCCGTAGAAGGCGCCTCACCTCAATTGATTATTGATGCTGTTAATTTTATCACTCAAAAAATTGTCAACACCGCCGTTGCCTTTTACAAAAAAACAGGCCAACTACACGTCTACCAAATCCAAGACATGCTTGAGGAAGCTCTGATGCGCGAAGGCTATTTTAATGTTGCCAAAGGTTATATTCTATCTCGTGTAACCGTTGAAAAAGCGCCAACACCTACTGTAAAAGAAGAGCCTAAAAAGAAGAAAAAATCTGGCCGTATTTTTACTATTACAAAAGAAGATGGCAAACAAGTTGAGCTAGCTGAAAGCGACATCCGTGGTAGAATTGAGTTTGCCTGCCGTAAAGTTAAAGAAGTCTCAAGTGATGAACTTTACAACCTTGCTGCTATGAATTTTTACGAAGGGATCAAAGAGAGAGAGGTAGACACAGCTTTAATCATGGCTGCACGCTCCCAAGTTGAAAAAGAGCCCGGTTATTCAACAGTTGCAGCTCGCCTTCTTCTTGATAAAATCTACCATGAAGTGCTCGGTGTAGGTGCAGATGATCCAAACCTCGATAAAGTCTATCGTGATTACGTTAAAAAATACGTTAAATATGCAATTGAAACCGAACATATGACTCCAGCTTTAAGTGATTTTGATCTCGATAAAATTGCAAACGCTCTCAAGCCTGAGCGTGATGACAGTTTTCTTTTCCAAGGATTGCAAACACTTTATGATCGCTATTTCATTCACCATGAGCAAAAACGCTTAGAAACACCGCAGATCTTTTGGATGCGCGTTGCAATGGGCCTTTGCGTTCTTGAAGAAAACAAAGAAGATGTCGCCATTGAATTTTACGATACACTCTCACAATTTTATGTCGTGTCAAGTACACCAACACTGTTTAATTCAGGAACCAATCACTCACAGCTTAGCTCATGCTTTCTATCAACAATTGGCGATGATTTAGAAAATATTTTCAAAGTTGTGGGGGACAACGCGCAATTATCTAAGTGGGCAGGGGGTATCGGGAACGACTGGACAAATGTGCGAGCTATGGGGGCTCATATTAAAGGCACCAATGGTCAAAGCCAGGGCGTGATTCCATTTTTAAAAGTAGCAAACGATACTGCTGTTGCCGTCAACCAAGGTGGAAAGCGCAAAGGTGTAGCCGTTGCCTACCTTGAAACATGGCATCTCGATATCGAAGACTTTTTAGAGCTGCGCAAAAATACAGGTGATGAGCGCCGCCGCACACATGACATGAATACAGCGAACTGGATCCCTGACCTCTTCATGAAGCGCGTTGAAGCTGGGCAAGATTGGACGCTGTTTAGCCCGAGCAATGTCCCCGATTTGCATGATCTATATGGGCAAGCCTTTGAAGCTCGCTACCACGAGTATGAGCAGATGGCAAAAGATGGAAAACTAAAGCTGTTTAAAACCGTTAAAGCCATGGATCTATGGCGCAAGATGCTCAGCATGCTCTTTGAAACAGGGCATCCTTGGATCACTTTTAAAGACCCATCAAACATTCGCTCGCCACAAGATCACGCGGGTGTTGTCCACAGCTCAAATCTTTGCACAGAGATATTGCTCAATACCTCTAAACAAGAAACAGCTGTGTGTAACTTAGCCTCAATTAACTTGGTTAAGCACACAACAAAAGACGGTATCGATGAAAAGCGCCTAGCTCGCTCTGTTCAAACAGCGATTCGCATGCTCGATAACGTGATCGATATCAACTTCTACCCCATTAAAGAAGCGCGCAACTCAAACCTGCGCCACCGCCCAGTAGGTCTTGGCATCATGGGTTTCCAAGATGCATTGCATATTCAAGAGATCTCTTATGCCTCACATGAAGCTGTTGCCTTTGCCGACTATAGCCAAGAGTTTATCTCTTACCACGCCATTCTCGGTTCATCCAAACTCGCTCAAGAGCGCGGCCCATACGCTAGCTATCAAGGCTCAAAATGGGACCGTGGCCTCCTGCCGATTGACACGATCCAGCTGCTTGAAAACGAGCGCGGTACTCCCCTAGAAATGGATCGCTCTGCAAAGCTTGACTGGTCGCCTGTAAGAGATGCAGTCAAAGCCCATGGCATGCGCAACAGCAACACCATGGCAATTGCACCAACTGCCACCATTGCAAATATCATTGGCGTTTCATTTTGCAACGAGCCCGACTACAAACATCTCTATGTAAAGTCGAATCTTTCCGGTGAGTTCACCATCTGCAATCGCTACCTAGTCGACGCCTTGAAAAAGCTCGACCTTTGGGATGAGCAGATGATTGACGATCTCAAATATTTTGACGGGTCGATTCAAGAGATTGAGCGCGTTCCTGATGAAATCAAGCGCCGCTTTCCAACGGCCTTTGAAATTGATCACGAATGGATCATTGAGTGCGCCAGCCGCCGTCAAAAATGGATCGACATGGGTCAATCACTGAACCTCTACATGGCAGAGACAAGCGGTAAAAAACTCCATGCCATGTACACTCTTGCCTGGAAAAAAGGGCTTAAAACCACTTACTATTTGCGTTCAATGGGAGCTACTCAAGTTGAGAAGTCTACCATGGATGTGAACAAACGCGGCTTGCAGCCTCGTTGGATGAAAAATGCTTCGGCATCGGCACAGATCACAGTCAATCGCGACGAAAAACCCTCTGCGCCTGTTTGTAATTTAGAAGAAGGCTGCGAAAGCTGCCAATAAAAGGAACATATTATGACAACAACACACGAAGAACAAGTTTTAGGTTTTGAAGATGCCGAGCTCAGCTCTGCAAAACGCGTCAGTGCAAAAGATAAGCGCCTGATCAACTGCACGCAAGTCGATGTTAACCAGCTTATGCCGTTAAAATATGCATGGGCTTGGGAGCATTATCTTAATGGATGCGCTAACCACTGGATGCCATCAGAGGTGCCCATGGCGCGCGATATCGAGCTATGGAAATCAAACACACTTTCAGAAGATGAGCGCCGCGTGATCATGCGCAATCTAGGTTTTTTCAGCACAGCAGAAAGCCTAGTTGGCAACAACATCGTTTTAGCTATTTTCAAGCACATTACAAACCCAGAAGCGCGTCAGTACTTGCTGCGACAAGCTTTTGAAGAAGCCATCCACACACATACCTTCCACTACATCGTCGAGTCCCTAACACTCGATGCCGGTGAGGTCTTCAACATGTATAACGAAATTGAGGCCATCCATAAAAAAGACGCCTTTGAGATGAAAATCACACGCGAGATTCTCGATCCTCACTTCTCAACAGAAACTCTACAAGGCAAGCAAATCTTCTTAAAAAACCTCATTGGCTACTACGTCATCATGGAAGGACTTTTCTTCTACAGTGGATTTGCAATGATTCTTTCCTTCCACCGTCAAAATAAAATGACAGGCATTGGCGAGCAGTTTCAATACATCTTACGCGATGAGACCATCCATCTCAATTTTGGTATTGACCTCATCAATGGCATTAAAGAAGAGAACCCAGAAGCTTGGACAAGCTCCTTTCAAAATCAGGTCATCGATCTGATTAAAGAAGCCGTCGAGCTAGAAATTGCCTATGCCCAAGAATGCTTGCCACGCGGTATTTTAGGTCTAACTGCGCCAATGTTTCGCGACTACGTCCAATACATTGCCAACCGCCGCTGCGAGCGTATCGGCCTTGATGCTCTATATCCAGACGCAAAAAACCCCTTCCCCTGGATGAGTGAAACCATTGACCTTGGCAAAGAGAAAAACTTCTTTGAAACTAGAGTCAATGAGTATCAGTCGTCAGCATCTCTCGACTGGAACTAGAAAAATAAGCCACAGAGGCTTTTCCCTCTGTGGTAATTAAACAAAAGGTTTAGCTATGACTGCTTGCCAATATTTAACAGATCTGTTAAATATTGAAACATGACAACCGTTGCAACAAAAAACCCCTTTCGTTTTGGCAACCCTGTAGCTGGCGACTACTACTTACCGAGAGCAGATCTAGCTCGGACAGTTCAACAGTTTCTACAAAATCGCATTCATCTCGTTTTAATTGGACCACGACGCTTCGGTAAAACTTCATTTGTCACGAACCTTTTGGGTGATTTTGATCGCGAGGGATATACAACATTCTTTGTAGATATCTTCAATATAACATCTCACAAAGACTTCCTTAACCAGCTGCTACGCGCTCTTAACCCTAAGAAAAGCTGGAGTCAAAAATTTATCGAAAAAATACCCAGTCTCAAACCAAAAATCTCACTTGATATCGACCAACAAACAGGAGAACAATCGTTTGGATTATCGCTAGAAAACACCTCCGAAAAAGACGTTAAAAATATTATTCAAGATGTATTGGGTGATTTGGAGAAGCTTGGCGAAAATGTCCTTGTTGTCATTGATGAGTTTCAAAAGGTGACAGAAATTGAAGATGAAGGCTGGCTTGAAGCTACGCTGCGCACATTTATGCAACAGCTAAAAAATACCTCTTTCCTTTTCACAGGATCAAGGAAAAGCATCATCTACGATATGTTAAATAATCATACACGTCCGTTCTACCGCTCTTGCCAATCCATAGAATTCCCCTCCTTTGGTAATGAATTTACAGATTGGATCTTACAGCGGTTTAATTCTATTGGCATTTCAGGAGACGCCGATACGATTAAGCATCTACGAAACCTTGTCCAAGACACACCCAATTATGTCCAAATGGTGTGCTTTCATCTTGTGGCAAGAGGCGTCACACATATCGATATTCCCATTGTTGAACGGACTTTAGCATTAGTGGTCAAACAAAACTCTTATGCTTACCAAACGCTCCTTAGCTCTCTGACATCTACACAACAGCGAGCACTTCGACTGGCTGCAAATGAGCCCAAACATATTTTTGCAAAAGACAACCTAAAAAAATATGAAATTTCCAGTCCGCCTGCGCTTTCATCTGCAATCAAATCCTTAAAGGACAAAAATATCCTTGAGGCAAGCTCACGCGGCCAGATTATTTTCGATGACCCCCTATTGGCAATTTGGTTGCGCGTGGCATTTTCCTAAACATGGACTCAATTTAATTGAGCATAAAAAACCCTCTATTCGATATAAGAAAAAATAGGAGGGTTTTTATTATGAAAGCTAAGCAAATTGGTAGTTTGGTTGTTTTACTTGCAGGGATTGCTCTGTTAATCTGTGGATT
>JAUILX010000023.1 GCA_030433395.1 Chlamydiia bacterium | reverse complement strand
GTGTGAACAGCTGCCAATTTAATGGTAGGTATCCAACACTCTGCTACAAAGAGCATTTCTTCAAGCTCAGGAGCTGTTTCATTTTGGGCAAATTCTAAATTGTACACATTGAGTTCATCGATAAATTCAGCTTCAATGAGAGCTTTGTTTGCAGCAAGTGACTTAAGCTCTTTTTGAAACCGCTTACGTTCTAATGTCACTTCCCTCAAGCGACTTTGGAGTGCCCCAAGAGGGCGCTCTATTTGCATTTCAATCATATCAGGAATTTGCACCTGCTCCTTTGAAACGCTTACAAAATAATCAAGGTCAAATTCTGTACCGATATAAATAAGATCTTCTGGCAACTCTCCATTAAGGTTACGCTTTGACTGTTTTCGGGTAAAAAACTGGATGTGTCGATTGAGTTTTGAATGCTCGATCTCAGATAGATCAAAGTCCCCAAAAATACGCACACGTGCGATCTCTGAGCTCAAGCTGCGCTCTTCATCATCTAGGGCCGCGAGCAAATGTTTAAGCTCCACAACTCGATTAGCAAGCACTTTGGCACCGCCAACAGATTCTTGCTCACACTCATCTTGGTGACGCAAAATTTTTAGCGCTTGAACATACACCTCAAGCGCTTTTGGCAGGCGCGCTTTTTTGGTCTTAGATGCTGGAATAAATTCGATGAAACCACTTTGTTGTGCTTTTTCAAAAAAAGCATCCTTTTGCGACATTAGACCTATGAAGGCATATTTTTTTACAGTCCTCCTCATGCTATTGCCGCCTTTTTACGCATTTCGATTTTAGTCTTTGCCACTTTTGCTTGAGCAACAGCTGATAATTGTTGGTCACCTAAAAAGACTTTGATTTTCTTAATATTGACATTTGTTCGAGGGATTAAGACTTTTTCAAAAAGATTCACACGAATTGATACCTCTCGCAACTCTTTTTCAAGAGCAGCTTTTTTCTGCATGACAACACGCATGTGCTCGCGCGTTGTTAAAAGCTCACGCAAATGGTTAATTGCACTATCAATCCAGTAGGGGGTATCAAAAAGATGATAAGTCATAGGCTGAAAAATAACTTCTTCAAAAATGGGAACCTCAACTCCAGCTATGTTTTCAGAATGGGTTTTTACTTCAACTATTTTTAAAGGCTCTTCAAGATCAGATGCATATGGGTGGGTTAATAGCTGAGCGAATTTTGCGATCTTAAGCTCTTGCTCTTTTGCAACTGCTTGAAGACTTTCAAACTCAACTTGTGCATTATTGACCTCTGTTTGCAATAGCGCTTTTTTAAGCTGAAGTGTTGGAAGATAGCGCTCGAGCTGAGATCGTTTACGCTGTTGATCACGTAGCTCGTTTTTAGTCATTTTGATCTGAGCCATTCTTTACCCTGGCCAATATTGCTTTAAAAGAGACTCTTTAATGCCTATTTCATGGGAATCGAAGCATTCAAAGAGAATTTTCCAACCTAAATCAAGGGCCCCTTCAATGGGAATATTGACGCCAAGCCCCATCATTTGCTTTTCAAATTGATCAGAAAATTTTAACAATTTTTCATCCCAACGAGATAATCGGAAGCCCATGCTTGCACGTTCGCGCGACTTCTTCGATTCTGCATACAGACGGATCATCGTATTAGCTAAATCTCCATGATCTTCTCTAGTTGCTTTGCCAATGATTTGCTGCTTTAAGCGTGACAGAGAACCAAATGGATCAATAAAGCCATCGTGTAAATAAAACTGCCCCTCAGTGATATAGCCGGTATTATCTGGAATGGGGTGGGTGACATCTCCTCCTGGCATTGTTGTCACAGCGATAATAGTGATAGATCCGCTGCCGTCGATATCGACCGCTTTTTCATAGCGAGCAGCCAGGTCCGAGTAAAGAGATCCAGGGTATCCACGATTTGATGGAACTTGATCCATTGTGATCATGATCTCTTTAAGAGCATCGGCATAAGCTGTCATGTCAGTCATGAGCACAAGCACGTTTTTATCGCGTACAGCAAATTGCTCAGCCGCAGCGAGTGCCATATCAGGAACCAAAGTGCATTCAACAGCAGGCTCTGTTGCTTTGTGGACAAACATCACAGTCTTATCCAACGATCCAGAATTTTCAGCATTATCGATGAAGGCTTGATAATCATCATAGCGCAAACCCATCCCTGCTATAATCACAACATCAGCATCTGTTTGATTAGCAATGCGCATTAAAAGCTGATTATAAGGCTCGCCTGCAACAGAAAAAATCGGAATTTTTTGCGATTTGACTAAGCAATTAAACATGTCAATCATGGGGATGTTTGTACGCACCATTTCGTGGGGCACAATGCGGCGAACAGGATTAAAAGAGGGCTGGCCAATTGGCACTTGAGGACCACTCACTTTTGGCCCGCCGTCAATAGCGTTACCTGTACCGCTGAGACGTCTTCCCAAAAGACTCTCACCAAAGGTAACAGAGACATCGCGGTTTAGAAATGTCACCTGATCGCCTGTTGAGATTCCCCTTGTGTCTTCAAAAGCCTGAAGGGTTATGTTCTCACCATCGATTGCAAGAACAGAGGCATATGTCGTCGGGCCAAATGCGCGCTTAATCTGAGCCATTTCACCAAGAGCTACTCCCTTGGCCTTCACTGATACCAAGCTGCCCCGAATACTGTTAATACGATCGTAAACTTTTTTCATGTGTTATCTCCAGCTGCATCTGTCACTTTTTTCTCAATGTCGCGCATCGCTTTTTTATACTGATCTGAATTGTATTCAATATAATTACTATTGTTGAGTTGGTTTTGCAAATCCATATAAAATGAGCGCGCATCATCGTGAGAGCTAAATATAAGAGGGGCATCAAAAATTTTGCAGATAAGTTCAAACAGCTTGCGCTGTCTTTTTAATGGACAGTATGCGTCCTGTTTATCAAAAGCATTTTGCTGAAGATACACAAAGTCAAACATCTCGGCTTTAAGGTGAACTTGCAGATCTTCGACACTGACCCCCTCTTCACCAACAACTTCCATACGCTTGCCAATCTCATCACCATCTTTTAAGATGATTGCGACCTTGCGAACCTGATTTGACCAACCCTCCCCTAACTCTTTTCCGGCATCGTCAAGGTACTTTGACCAAGAGATATGAGGATCTACAGCTGGATAGCGACGCGCATCAGAGCGCAGGCGCGATAGGCCGTGAAAGGCACCAACAACGGAAAGAGTTGCTTGAGTTACAGGTTCTTCGAAATTACCACCCGCTGGCGATACTGAGCCACCGATAGTTAAAGAGCCATGTTTTTCGTTTTTGAGGCGCACAACGCCCGAGCGCTCGTAAAAGGCTGCAATACGTGATGCCAAGTAAGCTGGAAAAGCCTCTTCTCCAGGTATTTCTTCTAGGCGCCCTGACATCTCGCGCATGGCTTGAGCCCAACGCGATGTTGAATCGGCCAAAAGCAAAACGTCGATGCCCATCTGACGATAATACTCACCAATTGTCACACCCATATAGACCGAAGCCTCGCGGGCGGCCACCGGCATCGATGAGGTATTACAAATAATAACCGTGCGGCTCATTAAGGAATCACCAGTGTGAGGATCTGTCAAGTGAGGAAAGGTGCGTAAAACCTCAACAACCTCGCCCGCCCGCTCTCCACATGCGACAATAACCACAATATCAACCGAACTGTATTTAGAAAGGTGGTGCTGCATCACTGTTTTACCAGCCCCGAAAGGCCCTGGCGAGCAAAACGTTCCGCCTTTAACAAGCGGGAACATGGTGTCTAAAGTACGCAAGCCGGTGTCCATCATCTTCTTTGCTTGGACCTTTGTACCTTTAAAAAGCGGCAATTTGACAGGCCATTTTTGAACCATAGTGACTTCGTGCTCTTCGCCATTTTCACTTTTAAGTTTTGCAATCACATCGTCAAGAGTGTAGTTGCCTGGTTTGGCAAGCCAACAAACCGTAAAATTTCCATACATTTTAAAAGGTACCATAATCTGGTGGTGAAAGCGCCCTTCCATCACAAACCCTAAAAAATCTCCCCTTTCAACATGATCACCCAATTTGGCCGTGGGCTGAAAATCCCAACGTTTTGAGTGGTCAAGAGGAGCTACATAAGTACCACGCGTCAAGAAAACGCCTGTAGCATCAGCAACTTTTTCAAGCGGATTTTGCAGACCATCAATGATGGATGAAATAAGGCCTGGACCAAGCTCGGCTTCAAGCAAATGCGTTGTAAAAGTCATCTTAGATCCACATTTGACGCCACGCGTATCTTCAAACACCTGTACCTTTGCTTCATGCCCAGCAATTTCAATCACTTCGGCTTTAAGTTTTAGTCCTTCCACTTCTACAAATCCAACTTCTCCTTGACGAATACTTCCATCAAAGACAACGTGTAGCAAATTTCCGAAAGCTTTGGATACAGATCCTGTTGTTTGGCTCATGCGGTTTCCTTATGGTGTATCAATGCGTTTAAGCGCTTTTGTCCCTCTTCTTCATTTAAATAATACCACTCCTCAGCAAGCATAAGGCGAAGAGTGTAAATCATTAAGGCCTCTAGACTGAAAGGATAATCCTTAGCAAGCTCACCTATCTTCTTAAATCTGTAACGTGTGATCTCACAGTATTGTTCAAAAGGATCATCTGATAAATTTTTGACGAGATCGTGGAGCGAGCGAAGTTCAAAAGGGAAATCTGGTTCACTAGCATCTTTGCTTGCGATCAATGCTCGAACCAAAAAGTCAGTTTGGTCTGCATCTGCTAACTCTTTGCTCAAATCCCTGCCCACATTCTTTGCTCGCACTGCAGCCAAACACAAACGTAAATTTCGCTCAAAAGTAAAATAGCGTTTTAAAAAACCCTTTTCAGCGGTAGCCTCAGTTCGAAAAAAAGCTAGGTAAATTTTATAAAAATGATCTTCACCTTGATCAAGAATATCAAAAACATAGTCGGGAAAAAGTGTGCGGTTTAAAAGCGCCTCTTCAATTTCCTTGCGCGTAAGCAGTCCAAAGGGGTTAAGAGGCTGATCTCTGATAAATTTGCGAACATTTTCAATATCAATTAACCAACGCAAACGGTTGATATCAGCCAAATCGCTTTTAGAAAGGTTTTCATGAAATAAGAGCATCAAAGCGCTAAACGAGAGCTCAGGCTCTTGTCCTAGTTCAATATCAGGAAGAGATGCAGCTAAAAAATAATAATGCACTAATTTTTTCCACTAAAAATGAGCTCACGAAAATCATCGCGAATGTAATCTGCGAGCAAGTTACATAATGCTTCATCGGTAATATCTAGCGTAATATGCTTATCGACGAGCTTAACCTCAGCCCCGCCCTTGATATCACCCAAAATAACACCCTGAGATTTGAGTCTTTCAATGACTGCCTTTCCAAGAGCCTTATTGACTTCATCAGCTGAAATAAGTTTTGGAATAATCGCTTCTAAATCGGCATCAGTCCCTTCTTTTTCGATAGCGGTGACAACTGTTTCTATGAGCTTTGCAATAATGTCGCTTTTTTGCAGCTGAGTCTCGACTAATCCAACAAGCTCACGATTAAAAAACTCTGATTCAATTCTCTGTTTAAGGGCCTCAACTGTTTGACGAGCTGCAAGCTTAAGTGCGCTTTCAGCAGTTGCGCGCTTCCTGCTAATCTCCTCTTCAGCTTGAGCAATCAGCTTCTCCCCCTCGGTTCGCGCTGCGTCGACAATTTCCTTACCCTTGCGTTTGCTCTCATTAATGAGAGATTCAGCCTCGCGCTTTGCTGGATCAAGAGTTTCAGCTTTGAGGGCATCGCAAATTCTTTTCACCTTATCTTGAGGGTGTTGCTGATCAATCATAGAAGCTCCTTAACATCTATCTGAAATTGCCTCATCATAGCGCAAATTAGCATATCAAGCAAGGGCATAAAAGCTTCCTCAAAAAAATCAATTATTTTAAACAAATTTATTTTGCAATAGTATATTAGTAAGATTAGGTAATTAATTAGAGGTTAACAATGAAAAAGCTATCTATGATTTTAATAGCTGGCACCATTATCACAATGCCACTCAGTGCATTTGATGAAGACTGCTGCGAGCTCCCCTCTCCACTGCCCCCCGCGGAAAATTGCGCTGATTATGAAGAGCAGGCAATCGGCATGTCAATGATGGGATGGGGACTGGCCATGATAGCAGCTATAGCTATCGTTGCTGGAACCGTCTCTCAATCTACAGCTGCTTCGTCTTCAACTTCCAACTAAAAAGCTTAATGCAAAGCGGGCAACGGGTTGAATTGATTTCGAACTTATACGATTAAAGTAGTTAAGAATGCTTGACTGAACTTTAGATGTTAAAATCTGATCCAAAAGCTTTTCCTCAAATAGAGACTGAACAGCTAAACTCCCAGCATTAAAAGCATCATCAACCTCAGCAAAAGTTGGGTATGCATCAGGATTATCAAGCACGTCTAGCAACACATCATGTATCATGGCAGCTGTTGGATGGTAAGTTCCAATTCCATGCAATTTTTCGAGCGTTTGATTTAAATCTGAATCTCTTTCCTTTGCAAGTAAGTAGAAACTCGGGAATAAGTGTATCAAAGAGCTAGGATCGTAATTTCTTTCGTTATTAAAGGAATGGTCGCCATCTTGCATCTCTTCGCCAAGACAATCAAAAGCCCGATACTTAGCTTGTTCATCTAGCTGCTGAAAGCCCCATTTAGCTAACTGTGAACTAGCGAACTTATCAATTGGGCCTTGAGCGCCATAGCCTTTGCGCTTTTTAATTTCCGGTAAAACAGCGTATGACGAGAAATAATCAACAGCTTGACTTGGTATAGATTCCGGTAATTGCTCGTGTAAAATATGCTTGATTCGACGCTCAATCATCTTTAAAACTGCCTCCTCATCTTCACTAGATAAGCCTTGCTTAATCGAGGATAAATAGCACTCCATGATCCCCTCGAGCACACCTAGCTCAACATAATCCCACACCCCAATTTTCTCTGGCAGATCCAACTGCTCACAAAGTGCCAACATTTTCAGCTGAAGAACATAAGCCGAGTGATCTTTTAACAAAAACACAAGTGGAAGCATCTTTTTCAAAATGAGGCTCACATCTTTAGGTAAAGAGTTACCAGATACGCACGATTTAAGCTTATCAAAAGCCTGCTCTGCAAGAGCTATTTTTCCTTGGGTTAAGTAACTAAAAACAAGATATGCATTTGCAAAAGGATCAGCTGAAGTGAGCTTGCCCTCACGCAGATCAAATTGAATCAATACATTTTCTTTAACATCTGAGGCATCTGTGCTACTTTCAATTGCAGCTCTTATTTGACTCTCTACGAAAGCAGATACCTTTGCTCCGGTTAATTGATGCAATAAGTTCATGCTAGCAGAAACACTAAGATTTTCACGAATTAGAATGCTTTTTTTCCCACAAGAGTCCTCTAAAACAAGATAATTAGAAAACGGAATGTATTCATTAATCCACTGCTCTGATGAGATAAACAGACTAGTTTTTTGGTAGTAGACTCGATCATCACGCTGATCAAAAGTCTGTTTCAAAGGACTGCCTTCATTCCAAAAATGTTGAATAGCACCTAATCCATACTCCTTATCTGCAAGATCCACTTTGCCCTCTCGAGTGAGGAGATCCTTAAAATATACAAGCTGCTTTTTCCATTCCTCTTTTTTAGATGCGTGCCAGACAAAAAGTTGCGCAATGATTGGCAAAACCACTTTTGCAAGCTGCAGCTCTAAATGCCAAACAAGCACTTGCAAATTTTCGGGCAAATAACTAGCTGAAAGCTTAGAAAGGATGAGCTTTGCTAAATGCCAGGCTTCTTTCTTAATCCACCCTTCAGCTTGATTAATTTGATAATCAAGGTATCTATTGACAAGGCCAATCCCATCCCGATTTGGAACAAATTTCATGCTCGGCAAAAGTTCTTTACAAATTGCCCTAGCGGCTGCAGCTGCATCGGGTCCTAAAGCTCGGTCAATGCAGAGCATAGCAATCTCAATATATGCAGGATGAATGCCAGCTTCTTTAACAAACTTGAGCAAAAGCTCCTTAACAGCACTTGGCAAACAAACGCCAGGCTGATTGACAACCCTCTCTTGGGGGATTGTTTTTTGAGCTAGCCTTGCATCGCTTTGAATAACAGCTGGATCAACAACAAAGCCGCAATCCTCAATCATATTCATAATCAAGCGCTGCTCATTCACTTGGTCAGTAGAGCGTGCTTTCTTAGACTCATAACTTAAGCTACAGCTTCGGTTAAGATATGTGCGAATATCATCAAACGAATAGGAGACCTCTGTTATTTGAGGCATCTTTCTAAAAGCCAGCAATTGATAAATCAACTCCTTAGAAACAGCGTCCATTTTGTAATTGAGCTTAAAAACCTCTCCATTTGAAATTCCGTGGACATCTAATTCATATCCATTACCACTGCGACTTAATTTATACCAGACAGGCTGCTCTTGCTTTGCAACTCCCCTCTCTTTTAGCCCGTCAATTAGGCCGGGGGAAAACGGTCCCAATAAGCCACTGACAAAATCTCGCTCTTCATCAAGCTTTGAAAGCAAAGCCGTTTGTAGTCCCTTTTGAAAAGCCTCCTCAAGCGTCTTCTCTTGTTTTAACTGATCGACGACAACATCTATAAGATCTTCAACATGCTTTGAAGGAAACAAGCCTCTTAAAAGCACACCAACATCATTAGCTAGTTTATCTGTACTTCCCTGGTAAAAGTGCTCAAAAACCGCTTCTTTTACTTCGCCTGGAAAAATGTTTAATCCTTCATGCGTAAGATCACTCAACACGGATCCAATACTTTTAGCATATTCATCGAGATCGCTTAAGTTTCGTAGATAAGTCTGACTTGTACCATATCCACCTCGAATCAAAATAGAGTCACTTTCCCCAAATTTAGTCAGCACATCATCAGATAAATCAATAAGCTCTTTCTGGTTTGACACTTTTTGCAAACGCTGCTCAAAAGGGGACCAACTATCCAGAGCCTTAGATAGACTACCACCACCGGTAAAAGTTAACAGATGCTTAAAATAACCAATCACATCGCGTGCTTTTAGTTTACCCTGGCCCAAAATTGCATTAACCAAGGGGCGACTCATTGGCCTAACTTTATCCAATTGCTGATCAGGAAGAATTTCTGGTGCAAGAGACTGCTTAACAATGTGTGAATAGTTTTTGCCTAAATCCAAGGAATCTCTTGGAGCACGGCACAATAAATAAGGGAGTGCATTAATTAAATTAGTCAAAATAATACCTATATGCTTAATTTTTCGTTTTGATATTAAACTAAAAGGAATATAAAGTCAAGTAAATATTTTATGTTGCACTAGCGACTAATCACCCTATTTGGTACCCTGAGCAAAAAGGGAAAAAAGGAAAATTATGTCTAAGCTCGATAAACTCTCACAAATGACTACAATTGTGGCAGATACAGGTGAAATTGAAGAAATCAAGCGCTATAAGCCAACCGATGCCACCACCAATCCTTCCTTAATATATGCTGCCTCTCAAATGGATGAATATAAGCAGCTTGTAGATGAAGCCATCACCTTTGGGAAAGGCGATATTGCTCAGATTATGGACAAAATCTTTGTCAATTTTGGCTTAGAAATTCTTAAAATCGTACCAGGTCGTGTTTCAACTGAAGTAGACGCTCGGCTCTCATTTGATGTTGAAGGGAGCATTGCAAAAGGTCGCCATCTCATAGATCTCTACGAAAAAGCAGGTATTGCCCGCGAGCGGATTCTCATTAAACTCGCATCGACATGGGAAGGCGTTTTAGCTGCCAAAGTCCTTGAAAAAGAAGGGATTCACTGCAACATGACCCTCATGTTTAGCCTGCCCCAGGCCATCGCCTGCGCAGAAGCTGGAGCCACCCTTATCTCCCCTTTTGTAGGACGCATCCTCGATTGGCACAAAAAAGTCGCAAATAAAGACTTTGAACCCACCGAAGATCCTGGAGTTCAATCAGTTGCAACTATTTATAATTACTATAAGCGCTTTGGTCACGATACCCAAGTCATGGGAGCCTCATTTCGTAACAGCGGCGAAATCCTAGAGCTTGCTGGCTGCGATCTACTTACCATCGGCCCAAAATTCTTGAAAGAGCTAGGAGAAGCTGAAGGTGATGTCCCCCGCAAGCTTAATCCAGAAGCTGCTAAAAATCAGAAGATTGAAAAAATTGATATCGATGAAAAGGC
>JAUILX010000187.1 GCA_030433395.1 Chlamydiia bacterium | reverse complement strand
TTAAATGAGCGCTTGACGAGAAGTGGGCTCATCTCTTTATACTCTATATGGTACTCGAACATATCGCGCATCGTAAGACGAATATCGCGATAAGTTAAAGGTTTAGCCATCAGGCAACTGGAGAGAAAAACAAAAAATATAAATAAACGTTTGTAAAGGATCATATTTAAATAAATATTCGATATTAAAGATGAAAACAATAAAAAACTTAATTATATTATCTTTTTTGGTTTGCGCCACACGAACTAGGCTTGAAGCAACCTACCCCCTCCTACCCAAATCTGATCGGGACGAAACCATCATTTGCTTGCACGGCTTCATGCGCAACCACTGGTCAATGGGTCGGATTGAGCATTTCATGTCTAATGAAGGATTCCGCGTCTATAATCACAATTACCCCAGCAGGGACAAGGAAATTGAAGCTCACGGCTATGATTTGACCCTCCTACTCAGATCCATAGCTGCAGAGCACCCAGGCCGTCCCATCCACTTCATCACCCATTCTATGGGAGCCCTTGTCGCAAGAGCCGCCGTTAACCATCCCAATTGCCCCGTTGAAGCTCGAGCAGGAAAAGCTGTTTTATTTGCTCCACCCAACCAAGGCTCTGCCTTCGGAAGAAGCCTAAAATCGTTAGAGCCCGTTCGCTGGGCCGTTGGCGATAAGGCCGGTAGGCAGCTAATCGAAAAAGATTCTTTTAAAGATTTAGGAGATTTTCCTGATTCAATGGAAGTTTTGATTATAGCAGGTGAGTACGATGGCAAAGTCGCAATAGAGGAAACCAGACTGGAAAGACCCCATGAGCTCTATGTGGCCCCCCGCGGCCACAGTCTCATCATGTACGACCGCCCCTCTATTCGAAAAGCAAAAGATTTTTTGATTGGAAAAAGGGTTGATGACTAATTCGATAATCAGCTATAGTGTTCAATCATGCTCACGTAGAAGGAAATGAAATTATGCCAACGATGAACCAACTCATACGCAAGAAGCGTAAAGACAAAGTCCGCCGCAGTGATTCGCCCGCCCTAAACCGCTGCCCCCAGCGTCGCGGCGTCTGCCTGCAGGTGAAGACAAAAACACCGAAAAAACCAAACTCAGCTTTGCGCAAAGTCGCATGGGTGCGCCTATCGAATGGCCAAGAAGTCATCGCCTACATCGGTGGCGAAGGCCACAACTTGCAAGAGCACAGCATTGTGCTAGTACGCGGTGGACGAGTCAAAGATCTACCCGGCGTACGCTACCACATCGTTCGCGGATCACTGGATACCGCAGCTGTCAAAGATCGCAAACAGTCGCGCTCGAAATACGGCGCAAAAAAACCTAAGTAAAGGAAGGACAAAAAAGTATGTCACGCCGTCGTCGCGCCGAAAAGCGCCCAATTAAAAAAGACCCTCGATACAATAGCGAATTAATCACAAAATTCATCAATCGCGTCATGCTAGATGGTAAAAAAACCACTGCTTGCACTATCGTTTACGGAGCCCTTGAAAAATTCGCACAAAAAGTTAACCAAAAAGACCCTTTAGTGGCTTTTGAACAAGCGTTAGAAAACGCCATGCCTGCGCTCGAGGTAAAATCACGCCGCATCGGTGGAGCTACTTACCAAGTACCAGTTGAAATCAAGCCCGAAAGACGCATGTCTATGGGCATGAAATGGATCATCACATATGCAAGAGCAAAGTCAGGACGCAGCATGATCGATGGCTTATCTGGAGAACTTGCAGACTGCTTCCAGAACCAAGGCTCCACAATTAAGAAAAAAGACGACACACACCGCATGGCAGAAGCTAACAAAGCCTTTGCAAGCTTCAGTAAATTTTAAGGAAACCCAGATGGCAGAGCGCTCACCAAAAGACAAACTACAAAACGTACGCAACATCGGCATCATGGCACACATTGATGCTGGTAAAACAACATGCAC
>JAUILX010000186.1 GCA_030433395.1 Chlamydiia bacterium | reverse complement strand
CTTTTTGCTCAAATAAAGAGCCCTTTTCGCATTGTCTATGAGGCAATTTTTACTGAAAGTTGGGATGGACTTGATGAGGTGATTGTATTGCCGAATGCATTGAGTAAGCTTGGCAGGCGTAAACTGCTAGGATTTGCAGCAGCAGGAGGGTCGATTTGGACGAAAGGGGAGCCTCTTGGACTAGCTCAAGAGAAGAGTTTCGGGGTAGAGGGATTTGAACCCCCGACCTTCTGGTCCCAAACCAGACGCGCTAGCCAAGCTGCGCTATACCCCGAATAATTGTCTATTGTAGCAGAGCCAATTTTTATTGACTACTGAAATTGCGCTTGTCCCCATAGAAAAGGGTGGGTGATATCAGACTTTGCAATTATATTGGCCATTTGAGATAAAGAGGATATGACTTTATTTAATGATCTAGATGCCTCTCGGCGCCTTACTGAATTGGCCAAAAATCCTATTAATTTAGCTGATAAAAAACTCTTGAGCTCTGAGCGCATTGAAAAAATGTGCGTTTCAGCTCTGGGACTTAAGCTGCTTTATGCAACAGAAAAGGTTAACGAAGATGTGATGGATGCGCTTATTGCCTTAGCTAAAGAGCGCAAAGTCATTGAGCATATGCATGCAATGCAGTCAGGTGAGGTTATCAATTGCATTGAAGGTTGTGAAAGTGAAAATCGCGCTGTTTTGCACACGGCCATGAGAGATTTTTTTGATAACAAGCAACTGGGGCAAAAAGCCATCGATGCAACAGCTGCAGCTTTCACTGAACTTGAAAAACTTAAACGGTTTTTGACAGAGGTCGATAGTAAAAACATATTCACTGACATCATTCAGATCGGTATCGGGGGATCAGAGCTTGGTCCCAAGGCAATGTATTTGGCTTTAGAGTCGTTTAAAAAGGAAGGACGCAATGTTCATTTCTTATCAAACGTCGATCCTGATGATTCTGCAGGAATTTTACGGAAAGTTGATTTAAGCAAGACTTTAGTTGTTATTGTTTCGAAATCGGGCACAACTTTAGAAACACGGACCAATGAAGAGTTTATCCGCCGTCGGTTATTAGAAAAAGGGCTAAACCCACAAGAGCATATGGTAGCAGTCACTGGGCAGGGGAGCCCAATGGATGATCCAACCAAATATCGAGCTTCGTTTTATATGTGGGATTATGTGGGAGGCCGCTACTCGGTCACGTCAATGGTAGGTGGTGTTTCGTTAGCCTTCGCACTCGGTATGGATAAGTTTTTGGATTTCTTGCGTGGCGCTAGCGCGATGGATACAGCAGCATTAAATGATGACCTTGAAAATAATCTACCGCTGATTGGGGCTTTACTCAGTATCTGGAATCGTAATTTTCTTGGAGCTCACACAAAAGCTATTATTCCCTATTCTCAAGCTCTCACAAGACTCTCTGCTCACTTGCAGCAGTTATCGATGGAATCAAATGGTAAACAAATTGATCGTATGGGCCAATTTGTCGACTTTGAGACAGGACCTATCATCTGGGGCGAGCCTGGCACAAATGGGCAGCACTCATTTTACCAACTCATTCATCAAGGCACAACTGTCATCCCAATCGAATTCATCGGCTTTACCAACTCGCAGTTTGATGAAGATCTAGAAATTGGAGGAACAACTTCTCAAGAAAAGCTCTTGTCTAATCTTATTGCTCAATCCATTGGCCTTGCAACAGGTAAGGAAAGCGATAACCCTAACAAGGTCTTTAAAGGGAATCGCCAAACTCGCCTGCTAATTGCCAAAAGGTGCGATCCCTACACTTTGGGCCTGATTTTGGGTTATTACGAGCACGTCACAGCTTTTGAAGGGTTTATCTGGAATATCAATTCATTTGATCAAGAAGGGGTGCAGCTAGGCAAAGTTTTAGCTAATCAGATTATTGATCTGTACGCAGACAAGCGCAAAGGCGACGACAATGTGACATTTGCACAGGCTAGCGCCTACATCTCTCATTTTGATTCTCT